>JAYVUR010000271.1:0-2976 GCA_043787715.1 Candidatus Melainabacteria bacterium | reverse complement strand
TTGCATTTCGTGCTCTGCGGCTCTAGTGCGCGTAAAATCAGGAAGGGTCACGCCAATCTTCTTGGCGGGCGGGCTTTGCGCTATGAATTATATGGGTTTAATGCTCAAGAGCTTGGAGCTGATTTTCAGCTTGAGCGTATATTGAATCATGGTTATACGCCTAAGCATTATTTTAGTGATTGTCCTTGGCTCTTGCTTGAATCCTACACGCACAACTATCTCAAGGAAGAAATTGCTAATGAAGCTTTGGTGCGTAAGCTGCCGAGTTTTAGTAATTTTTTGGAAGCTGCCGCGCTCAGCGACACAGAGCAAGTGGTTTACACTAATATCGCTAGAGACTGCGCGGTTAATGCTAATACAGTCAAGGAATATTACCAAATCCTTGAAAGCACCATGATCGGGCGTTTTTTGCCAGCTTATACTAAGCGTCCTAAACGCAGAGTGATGCATTCGCCCAAGTTTTATTTCTCTGATGTTGGGATTGTAAATTTCTTGGCTAAGCGCAAAGGACTAGAACCTCGCTCTGATTTATTCGGTAAGGCCTTCGAGAATTGGGTTATGCATGAACTCTATACTTATAATCAATATCGCAAAGCTTTTTGGGATTTAAGTTATTGGAAGCTGACTTCAGGAGCCGAGGTTGATTTTATTATCAACAATATGGACTGCGCAATAGAAGCGAAAGCTACAGCTAAAATTCACAGCGATCATTTTAAGGGACTGAGAGAATTGATTAAAGACCATTCCCATGTTAAACAACGCATTGTAGTCTCGCTAGTAGAAACCAGTTACCTAACAGATGATGGCATTATGGTTCTGAGTTATAAAGACTTCGTGTCTAGGCTCTGGGCTGGGAAGCTAGTGTAATGGATTGCTTCGCTGCGCTCGCAATGACCGACTAATCCACCATCGCCCCAGACTTAACGAAGCCTTCAGCGATTAGTTGGTAGCCACCGCCATAGACGGTCTTGATGTAACGCTTATCACCAATCTCTATGCGTGATCTCAAGTGACGAATATGCACGCGGATAGTATCTACATCATCTTCTGGTGAGTAACCCCAGACTTCTTTAAGTAGAGTGCCCGGAGATACAGTTTGACCGTGGCTTTGCATTAGGCAGTGAAGAACTTCGAACTCAATAGGAGTAAGACGAACTATACGATCTTCGATCTTAAGCTCACGCGACTCTGGCATAAGGGTGATGTCACCAGCATGCAGAATCTCAGGGATAGACTCGCTAAGAGTGATAGTGCCAGCTCTGCGTAGTAGCGCTTTAACGCGCACGAATAATTCAGGCAAATCAAAAGGCTTAGTCAAATAGTCGTCAGCACCAGAATCGAAACCAGTTACTTTATCCTCGGTGCGGCTCAGCGCAGTAAGCATAAGTACAGGGATCTCCTTGGTCTTGTCGTTTTGGCGCAAGCGCTGGCAAGCAGTGAAGCCATCTAAACCGGGCATCATTAAATCGAGGATAATCAGGTGAGGCTGATTTTGTACAGCTTTGGCGATACCATCAACAGCGTTATCAGCAGCATCAACAAGGTAACCTTGTATTTCTAAATTGGAAGTGACCAGTTCGAGTATCGAAGGATCATCATCTATAGCTAAAATCTTTAATTGTTTTTCAGACACGTTTGTATATTGTAGCAATTCGGGCTCGGCTTTGTATAGACCCCTAGTTAGTTCGGTTTAATTGAGTATAAAATTCCCTGATATGAGCCCTTAAATCGGCTAAACTAGGGCAGCGTACTAGCTTGCCCTGGTGGGCTACTGATATATCACCAGTCTCCTCGGAAACCACTAGGCATAAGGATTCTGTGATCTCAGTGAAGCCAATAGCAGCCCTATGGCGGGTGCCATATTGCCAATCAAGCTTGGGGTTCTCGGTCATGGGTAATATCACTCCAGCCGCTTCGATATTGGAGCCGCGAACGGTAACCGCGCCATCATGTAATGGTGATTTGGGGGAGAAAATAGTTAGTAATAACTCTTTAGATAATTTAGCGTGGATCTGGTGGCCAGGATCAACATAGAATCTATCTACTTTGTTTTTTTCTAGTACTATAATCGCGCCGGTGTGATTTGCTTGTAGCTCAGCTAAGGCTGTTACTAATTCTTCGTTAGCTTGGTTGAGGTTTTGTTTGGGTTCTGGTTGAATGCGACTAATGACAGATCCTTCGCTACCCAAGTGAATCAATACTCTTCTGAATTCTGGTGCGAAGATAACTATGAGGCCAACTAAAACTGTCGGGGCTAGTACTTGAATGAGCTTGGTGAGTAGAGTGAGTTTGAATATATAACAAAGTAGTACTAGTGGCATCAGTAGCACTAGTCCGCGTATAACCCTCTCAGCTTGGGTGTCGCGGATGCGCATATAAATCTCATAAGCAAGCCAAGCGATTATTGCTAGCTGTAATATAATACTAATACTACTCAGTAAGCTTAAATCAATATCAAAATACTTGTAGAAAAACTCTCTTACGTTTACATAATCAAGCTCTACGGTTTCTGGCATTAGTTTTGCTCCAACTTCGTGTCATCCTGAGCGTAGCGAAGGGCGCCCTTGCTATGCGTATTGGTCAGACGCTTCGGCACTTTATCATTGCGCACTATATCATCGAAATTCTCGCGCTCAATAATCACGTCAGCTTCACCTTCATTCACTAGTACCATGGCTGGTTTAACCACGCGGTTGTAATTGCTCGACATACTATAGTTATAAGCACCAGTTGCGAAGACTACAAGCAGGTCGCCAGCTTGCATCGCTGGTAATTTGACATCTTTAATAAGAATGTCACCAGATTCGCAGTATTTGCCGGCAATAGTTACTAATTCAGGTGATGAAGACTTGCCGTTGACTTCAGCGTGATACTTAGCGCCGTACATAATTGGTCTAGTGTTATCAGCCATACCACCATCAACAGCCACGTACTTTCTGATCAGTGAACCAGTCTTAGGATCTTGGATGGACTTGA
>JAYVUR010000270.1:0-5119 GCA_043787715.1 Candidatus Melainabacteria bacterium | reverse complement strand
CCCGGTGTTAGCAGATAACCTGTTACGCTTGTGCTAGTAAACTCTACGTCTGTATTCACGCTGCTCACAGTTATGTTCACGCCATCTAATGTGGTTACTAACTGCACCGCTGTAGTTTCTACGGCTAGATCAGTACTCTCTACTTTATTGTCTATGTTGAGAGTAACTTTCACTGAACTCTTAGAGCTACTAGGATCTACTATTACAGGCACATTGATTGCATCAGTGCTTCTTAGTAGTTTGCCAGCTAGATAGACACCATCAGAAGCTGTGATTCTAGCTTTTGTTGATGTCTTAGCATTAGTACCTTCTGGAGCACTAATGATCACGTTAGTAAGTTCACCAGTAGCTAGACTAACCACTGATCTTTGCTCGGAAGTTTCTAGAGATCTAGTTCTATAGTTAGCTTTATGTAAGCGAGCATCTACATATTTAGCTTTAGGCTCTTGTGGTGGTTGAGCTGGTGGCTGAGGTACTTGCGTATTACCTCCGCTTGGTGGAGCCGGTGGAGCCGGTGGAGCTGAGTTGCCACCTGTGCTTGGTGGAACAGCACCTGCACCGCCAGCGTTTGGAGCGCCTGCATTAGGAGCACCCGCACTTGGAGCCGTGCCGCCACTTGAAGGTAGAGCAGGACCTTGAGGACCGCTGCCAGAGCTAGGTTTGCCAGCATCGCCGCCTACAGGAGCAGTGCCGCCACTTGATGGCAGAGCAGGACCTTGAGGAGCACCAGCACTAGGACTAGTTGTAGTTGGTGGTTTAAAACCAGCGAAAGGATCGAAACTACCATTAGCAACTACTGGTGGTGCTACCGCGCCCGCTGGAAGATTATTAGGATCGAAGAAACCAGCCATTGGTTTTCCATCTGTACCTACAGGCGGACCAGAGAAACCGCCGAATGGTTGACTTGGATCGAAACCTTTTTGTGGATCAAATGGTACGAAGCCTTCAGCTTTGAATTGAGTGAAGTCAGCTTTAGCACCAAAATCTTTAGGCACAAAACTAGCTGGTGCTTGAATATTAAAACCACTACCAAAAGCAGATGAACTGAATGTTGGAGGCATTATTGCTCCAGCTGGAAAAGTAAAATTAGCTGGGAAGGGTTGACCTTCTGGTTTGGTAAAACCAGAAGGAAGTGGTGGTGCCACGAAACCTGGTGGTGGTGGGAAGTTCATTGCACCTGCTGGCAACTCGAAGCCCTTAGGAATCGGGAAGCCAGATGGCATACCGAAGCCACCATCAGAGCCAGTAACAGCAAATCCTGGAGATGGTATAAACCCAGCTGGCGCAGAGAATGTAGTCATTGTTTTAGCACCGAATGCTTCAGGGTTAAATCCTGCTGGAGCTATAATGCCTGGTGGGAATTGTAAGCCTGCTGGCGGAATGAAACCATCAGCAATAATTATCCCTGGTGGCAATACTGCGTTAGGAGGCATTTGGAATCCCTTTGGGATCTGGACACCTTGAGGTAAGACTGGTTCACTTGGAAATTTAACAGCAGAGTTTAGTGATAGCAGTGGCATAGTAAATGCTCCCGCTGGCACTATACCTTTAAGTCCTCCTGGTGGCATTACTGTTTCACCGAAGGTTTCAGTGAAATTAAAATCTTTAGAGGTGAACTTTTTCATTAATTCTGGCGGTATAAGCCCCGGCGTTGCTAGACCAGGAGGTATGTTTCCTAGTGGTGCTGGATGCTCAGAGAGTGGATCGAAATCAGCAGCAGCAGCATCACCTACCATCGCAGCGACTTTGATCAAGTCTTCTGGATTAACGTTAAAACCAGCAGCAGCATTTATGAAAGCATCAGGTTTAAGTGATAAAGCATCTGAATAGCGAGTAAGAGCATCTGCGGTATTTTCTGGTAGTGGTACGTCTTTTAATACCGCTTCCATTGAAGCTGTGAAATTTTCTACCATATCAGTTGATACAGAAGAAGCATCTATATCAGAAGCCTCAGCCATAAATGTAATAAGTGTTTTAGTGATAGCTGTGTCCATGGGTTCTACCACTATTTCACCTTTAGCATTTAAATTTATATATGATATTTGCTGAGTACCTTCACCGTTTGGATCCTGGGCTACAGCGAAGACTGGTTTATAATCTGGGAAACTCTCAGGTATTTCGATATCGAAACTACCATCGGCATTAGTTGTTAGTGGACTACCAATAGGCTCTAGTATTCCATTGTCATTAAAAGCAGCAAGTACTACTTCAACTCCTTCCACTGGTTTATTTTCACCGGCGGCGCTAACCTCATCGGCCTTCACCGTATTGGTTGAAATTGTTAGCAATATAGTAGTCAGTATAAATCTTATTATCTTATTCATCTTATTTCCTCATCAGCTGTCTGTTTGCAGCCTCCCTGGTTATTCTCGGCAGCTATTTATGGAACTTTAGTAGCCCAGCTCTTATTTAGAAAATATTTAATCTGTTTAGTTGCGAATCATTCTCAAAAAGCCCTATAATACGTATTGTCCTTAGTTGAGAATAATTCTCAAGAGGCTTATGACTTAGATGGTGACTATTTCTGCTCTATCAACTGCGCCAGCAGCGGCCGAAACTCGTAGGCAGGATTTAACACCAGTAGAGAAGCCCAAAAATAATATTCAAGAACCTAGGGCAGATATTAATAGAGTAGAAATACCTATGACAACTGAAGTCACAGGTGATCCTAATAGAACGGAACCTAAAAATGATGGAGAAAAACTTGCGGTAAAACTTTATGAAGTGATTAAAGGTCTAACTGACAAGATGGGTATTTTTTCTTTATTTGAGATGAGCATGGCTGGTATGGGTAGCGTACTTACTAAGGGTAGTCCTTATTGGCTGTCATATTTTTGTGCTTCATTCGTGGAGTGGGTAGAAAATAAAGCTACTTCTAATAAAGATTATCAAATGCCTCGACCGGTTATTGGTTTGTTTAATACTTTATGTAAATGGTGGGGCGTTAAGGACAAGCATGATCAAAGACTCACTTGGGATAAGGCATTAAGCCAGGGTATTAGAGAGAAAGTTATAGGTACTTTTAACGCTTCGCTATCTTTATTTACTCTTGCTTATTCGGTATCTAAGCCATTATTAGCTATGGCAGGTATAGGTCAGAAGCGGAAGCCCAGAGCTTCTAGCCGCTTCATGAATGTTATTCATACCGTAGCCAAAGGTGTATTGCCTATCGTGAATGCTGGATTAATGTGGTCATCGGCTGCTGGTAAATCTCTGTTAGGTCACGCGCTAGCTGGTTTGCCGCAACCACCGATGGTGCAAGCGAAACGTAGTGATGGCAAAACGGAGCTCGAACCTCTTGATGTATCTGGACATTTGCAGTCATCTAGAGAGGATGATATCTGCGGGCGTGAGTCGACAGGTTTAATGATTGGTCACGTGATAGATATGATCAACCCAACGCTAGGACGTATTTATGATACATGCTTAGGGATTATAATTTCCGGACTTTCATTTGTGAATGGTCGTAAGGGTATGCATGGTGAAGAAGAAGGCAGTAAACTCTCTCTGCAACAGCGTTATCCACTGGGATTCTTGCAGAGAGGCGCTGTTGGACAGTTCTTTTATAGTGCAGTGCGTAAGGTTTGTAGTGTAATGGGATTAGCATTGCCACATGGAGAAGATATAGTAAGCCTAATTAAGAATAATAATCCTTTAGAGCAAACAAGATTGTTTAATAAGCTTCATGCTTAGCTATTCTTAGTCATATTTAGCGCTTCAGTCGCCGCTTTTTTAGCCATCTCGGCAATAACTAGATTAGCTTTATATTGTTTAACTGCTTCTGACATATGCAGCATCTCGGCTGCGCTATCTACATTAGACATCTCGATATTGCCATTAGCATCAGCCAGTGGATGATCCGGCATATAGACTTTATTGCCCGGAGTCATATCAGTCTCTACTTGAGCGATCATAGTACCTTGACCATGACTATCATTCATTAGTGAAGCAGCACCTTCGCCAGCTGACATAGAACCAAGAATACTGTCGAAGCTGTTCTCGCCGGTGCGTGCCGTAACTATGGCGTGCTGGGCTTTATAGCCGGGTGTGTACATGTTAGCTATGTTTTGCGCAGAGATTTGCATCAACTCGCGCTCAGTTTTAAGACCATTGTTTGCTATATTAAGTAATTCAAATATTCCACTCATGATTTATTCCCCTTTATGAACCTCTACCAGATTGTGTTGCTTCTTGCATATGCTGATATATATGACCATTGATTTTGGTAAGCAAAATATATTTAAGTTGGTTTTCAAACATTGCTGACATTTCTGTTTCGAAGGTTGGTTTTTGTTCGTCTGTGAAACTAGCGTTCTCAATTGCTCTATTCATGTCAATTTTAGAACCAGCACTATGCTGAACGTTGCGAACTACTGTACTAAAATCAAGATCTTCTCTTTGGTTGAAGCCAGGAGTATGGATATTAGTAAGATTATGGGCCAGCATTTTTTGCCTATCACTGGCTGCATTAAGGAGGCTGTTTAGTATTTTTTCGTCATCGCTGTATAACATAGTATGAATCCCGGTAGTTTTATTTACAAAACCTAGGTTAAGACTGGGTTAAGGCTTGCAAAAGCTCGGTTAAATAAAGGATAATTAACTAGTAATGGTTGAAACACTCACTAAACAAGAGCAAGAGAAGCTTATAGCTCAAATTAAGGCAGCCAAGGTATTTTCAAGACAAATGGCGGCATTAGGTGAAAATACTAAGAATCAAGCCTTGGAACTTATTGAGCGCGAGTTACTTGAGTCGGTAGATGAAATTATTGCAGCCAATACAAAAGATCTCGCTGAGGCGACCAAGAATAATACTAGTGTAGCGAATATAGACAGGCTTACCCTGAATGCTAAGCGTATTCAAGCTATGGCGCAAGGTATTCGTAATATTATAAATATCAAAGAAGAGATAGGCAGAGTGGAAGAGGGTTGGCAGCATCCCAAAGGTATGCGTATTTCTAAAGTGCGAGTACCACTGGGGGTCATAGGTATTATTTACGAAGCGCGTCCTAATGTGACCACTGATGCTATTGCTCTTGCCCTCAAATCTGGTAATGGACTGGTTCTTAGAGGTAGCTGCCATGCTTGGCATAGCAATTTAGCTATTATGGCAGTGGTAGAG
>JAYVUR010000269.1:0-7785 GCA_043787715.1 Candidatus Melainabacteria bacterium | reverse complement strand
ATCCTGATTAACTTTAATGGAGCCGTGTTCGCCTTGCTCCGAAACCAAGAGTTTAAGTTGATTTAGTTTCTCTTGACGTGAGAATTGTTTTTGCTGGTAACTCGGCGTCAGGTTCTTAGTATCTGGGTGAAACCAAAGCTGCAATAATCTCACCGGCTCAGTCTCTGAATGATTACGCTCGCTATGAGCGATGCCGCTGCCTGCACTCATGCGCTGCACGTCACCAGTATTGATAATGAAATGATTGCCCATGCTATCTCTATGTTCAAGAGCGCCGCTAATCATATAAGTAATGATTTCCATGTCGCGGTGCGGGTGAGTGTCGAAACCTGCGCCCGCTGTGATGTAGTCATCGTTAATTACTCTTAAAGCAGCATAGCCTCTATTACTAGGGTCGTAGTAATCCCCGAAGGAAAAACTATGATAACTAGTCAACCAATCCGTTCTAGTGGAACCGCGCTTGGAGGCTGGGTGGATTTTAATCATATATACTCTCGTCTTCTACTCGCCAAGCTGGATCTACTATGCAAATGAATCTTAGTACATTGCTGCCGATGTTTTTTATATATTGCTTGGCGTTGGGTGGGATATAGACTGTGTCGTTCGTTACTAATACTTGTGTCTCTCCATCGATCTGCATTTCACCTTGTCCTTCTAGTATGAAATATATTTCTGATGTTTTGAGTGAATGCGGGTAAGAAGTTTTGCCGGGATCTAGTTCAGCGTAAGCGAGGCTGTAACGCAATTCGAGCGGAGCTTTATCTGGGTGCAGAATTTCGCGCAACCTGGTGTTGTCACCGGCGGTGAATTCGGGGCAGTCAAGGAGTTTTCGAACTAACATAAATGGCACGCCCGACAGGATTCGAACCTGTGACCCTCTGCTTAGAAGGCAGATGCTCTATCCAGCTGAGCTACGGGCGCGTGATTTGGTTTGCAAAACACCCGCTAGGGCGGGTTAAAACCGTTAAGAATATAGCATAACAAGCAATTATTAAAAAAATATTAACCTCAAAGCACAGGATTTTTGGGGAATAATACTAACATGTCCCTTTGCTTGCAAGCGCACCCCCTAATCAGTTCAACAGTAGCGTTAATCATCACGCTAATTCTAGTTTTTATTTACGACATCACTCAAACCAAGCATGCGATTCGTCGTAATTTCCCGGTCATCGGTATCGCGCGGTATCTCCTTGAACTAATCGGTCCAGAATTGAGACAGTATTTATTTCATGATGAGCGTTCGGATCGTCCTATTCCGCGTTACATTCGTACTTGGATTTATGCAAGTGCTAAGGGCCAGCTTGCTACTGTAGCTTTCGGTACCAAGAAAGACCTCGATAAACCCGGCACCACTCTTATTCGCCACAGTGCATTTCCGATTAATTATCAAGAATCAGATTGTGATGTTGAACACCGCGTGCTGATTGGCTCTCAGCGCAGGCATCCTTATAGCACGTCGCTATTCAATATCTCAGCGATGTCTTTCGGTGCGCTCGGTAAGAACGCAGTGCTCGCGCTGTCGCACGGTGCTAAGGCTGGTGGCTTCGCGCTCAATACTGGCGAAGGCGGAGTCTCTCCTTATCACTATAATGGTGGTGCTGATTTAATTGCACAGATGGGCACAGCTAAATTCGGTTTTCGTGATGAGCATGGTGACTTCTCGGAAGATAGTTTTCTTGGAATTGCACGCAATGCACAAGTGAAGATGATAGAAATCAAACTCTCTCAGGGAGCCAAACCCGGCAAGGGCGGCGTACTGCCCAAAGAGAAAATCACTCCAGAGATCGCCCAGATTCGTGGTGTAAGTATGGATCAGAGTGTCTATTCTCCGCCGCGTCATAAAGATTGGGACGATGAAGAAGGTATGCTCAAGTTCATCGCGCGCTTGCAAGATCTTGGCGGTAAACCAATTGGACTGAAGTTTTGTCTCGGGCGCGAAGAGTTCGTGCATAATCTAATTAAAGCTATGCTCAAAACTGGTATTAAACCAGATTATATTGCTATTGATGGCGCCGAGGGTGCTACTGGCGCCGCGCCGCTTGCGCACACCGACTATGTCGGTTACCCGCTTAAAGATGCGCTGATGTTTCTTGACAATCAATTACGCATCGCTGGCTTGCGTGATGAAGTGAAAATTTGTGCTTCTGCCAAAGTCTTTACTGGAGCGGATCTCGCTATTATGCTGGCGCTTGGTGCGGATTTTTGTGCTAGTGCGCGCGGCTTCATGCTGAGTATCGGTTGTATTCACGCACTTAAGTGCAACACTAATCACTGCCCCGCTGGCGTCGCCACTCACGACCCTTGGTTGCAGCGAGGCTTGGTTGTCGAAGAAAAAACTCCTCGCGTCGCTAGCTACCATAGAGCGGTGATTCATGAAGCTAATAGCCTTATGTTCGCTTGCGGTTACACTCACCCTTCGCAATTCAAGCGTAGTGATGTGATTAAAGTAGTGGACTACCATAAAATTATTGGCATGGATGAGATTATCCCGCAGCCGCCGAAGCAAGCTTGTAAATAGGTCTGTCATTGCGAGGAGCGTAGTGACGAAGCAATCCATGGGGTATAATATTATTATGATGCAAACTGCAGCAAAACGCTGTGTTTTGCACGGGAGTAATATTATGGCCGCAAAAAAACCTAAAGCTCAGCAGCATAGAATAACCATTAATCTGTCTGGAGAGAATTACCAGGAATTAGTTTTCACCGCGAAGGCGCACAATCGTAGCTTGGCTAACCTGATCGAGACTCTTACGGTTAAAGCATTACGTGAGGAAGTCTTCGTTGATGATTTTGAAATGAACGAAATACTTAGTAATAAGTCACTTCTTGCTAAACTTAAACAGGGCAGTAAATCTGCCAAAGCAAGAAGGGGACGCTTTGTATAAGATATTTGAAACTGAAGAATATATTAGAGATATTGAGCGATTAGCTATATCTAATATCCAAGCCAAATTAACGCAGCAGGTTTATCCGCAATTGCGTAACAATCCATTCTACGGCACTAATATTCGTCGCCTAAAAAACTACAAGCCGCCTACATGGCGTTATCGCATTGGCAAATATAGATTCTTCTATGAGGTTGATCAGGACGATAGAGTGGTAATGATGACCGCGGCGGACCACAGAAAAGATTGTTACTAACTTGCTATAATAATAATTATGCCAAGCGCAAACATAGTCAGCATCACGGATAAGGCCCAAGCCCAAATCGCCAAGCTACTTACGGCTGAAGCCAAAGACCCAGCCAGCTATGGACTACGTCTTGCTATTAAAGGTGGCGGCTGCTCGGGGCTTAGTTACGATTTGCGTTTTGATAATCTTGACGAGAAAGATTTCGTGCAAGAAGCTGGTGATTTCAAAGCATTTATCGACCCTAAAAGTTCTATCTATCTTAAGGGTATGACTGTTGATTTCGACGATAGCCTTATGGGTAAGGGCTTCGTCTTCAAGAATCCTAACGCCACTAACTCATGCGGTTGCGGTGAGAGTTTTTCGGTGTTTTAATGGGAACGTTTCGTCTAGGGTGCTTATTCTTGAGTTGGAGTAAGCAAGCTCGTATCATTGATCTGCTCTGCAATCACAGGATCAGGACATAATTTTTTGAGAGCACTTAATTGGCGTGTAATATTAGTGTCTTCTTGGACAAGTAGTTGATTAATTCTTGATCTTTCTGCAGTTCGCTGAAAATCATTCCCTGTCTTATTAGTCGATTTTAGGGCGCTTATCCAAAGACCAGCGTTGACGGTAAGCCGCTGTAAATATTCAATGGCACTATTGAGTAAGCCTCTAAAATGCACTACCTGTACTTTACCTTGCAAGCCACCTTCACTGGGTGGTTCTTGAATTGTTGTTGCTGGAGCTGACAATTTTTGTAGTTCTTCGATTCTTCGCTTTAGATTTTGCGCAAAAGCTCTAGTAGCCTTCATCAGAGGCCCATGTTTGAGAGGCGGGGGCGAAGCTGGCTTGTGACTTATACGCTGCACAATATATCTCTTATCTTAATCTATCTCCGCGCTAAAATCAAGTCCATGTCCTATTCTAGGCTTAATCTTAGTGGTTCTGATGCTTTTAGCTTCTTGCAGCGCCAGTGTAGTCAAGATCTCGCAGGGCAGCAAGATGCTTATGCTGCCTTCCTTAGCCCCAAGGCTGAGCTTGTTGCGCTTAGCTATGTCATTGCCGAGAAAGGCTGCTATGCAATTATTACCGCACACGACCACGCTCCCACTCTTAAATCCCACCTAGAAAAATTCATCATCCTCGATGATGTCACCTTAACTCTAGAAGAAGATCTTGGCGATATAATCTTGCCGCAAAATTTCGCGCTTGATGATTTTACGCCTAAGCAGCAGCTAATGAAAATCGCTGCGATGAATAAATACGTCAGTTTCACCAAGGGTTGCTATCCCGGTCAAGAAGTAGTCGCTAAGTGGTCTAACGCGGGGCAGCGCAAACGCAATGAGCGGGCGCAGAAATATATTGATGAGGCTTTAAGTTTGCATGCAGGAATTGGGCATAGCGAAGCGAAGCAATCCTTTGTGGAGATTGCCACGCCGCCTACGGCGGCTCGCAATGACGCTGATGTTGCCATCGACCTACTGCGCAAATCCCTAGAGGAAGATCCGCAGAACGAAGAAGCGATGGAAGCACTTGGTGTGATGCTCGCGCGTCAGGGTAAATACCAAGACGCTATTAGAGTGCTGCAGCAGCTAGAACTTATTAACCCTAAATCCATCATGGCGAAAGCCAATCTCTCTATCTTATATATGAAGCTTGGTGATAAAGAGCGCGCTGAGCAGTATAAGGCTGAGGGCACCGTCTTGCAGTTCGAGCAGGCGCTGAAGACGGAATCTCGAAGTACTATTTAAAATTTGCCACAGAATATCGAAGTAGTACTTAGATTTTCCGTGGTGTTTGAACACTAACCTTGAATTCGTAAAAATAGAGGGAACGCATTCCCTGTATTCAGGCTAATTCAGGGATTAGCAAGCATACTTGCTAAAATCGGCAAAACCCACAAAATTAGCAAGCATACTTGCTAAAAACATATCCCAGTTAGGGACTTGAGCAGGCACTGAAAGGCTCTTAGCGTCAGTCTTATTTTGTTGTATAATGGCCATATGAAGCAGATAACTGCAGCTAAATTAGCCGAGCAATTACGCCAGTCATTCTCATTTCTGAGAGATTTTGATACTGTGCACGGCGAAACCCATTTACCTAGTCTTCGTGGAGTCCTTGATACTGCAGCTAAGCAATTGTCTAGAGGAACCCCAACAACAGATGATGATGCGAGAGTTTTAAAAGATCAAGTGCGAGCGCTAGAAAAAGCTACCGCACGTCATTTTATGTACAAGTTTTGTAAGACTCCAGGGAAGACGTTCCTCTTAGATGAGCACGGCATTCTAAATATGCCTGTACCAGGAGGACTAATTAGAGTTGCACCCAGCCAAGATCCTAAGAAGACCAGTCTAGTTTTAGAGCGAGGTGGCTATGGTTTGGAAATTCATACTAATGATCCTAATACAATGTCCAAAAGTCACGTTAGAGTTTCCAGAATAGGGTTGAAGGGAAAGGGACCTAGATCGGTTGGTCATAGTCAAATAGCAGGTTTGACGCCTCAGTTAGTAGTGGGTTGCGGTCTCAAAAGAGGAGCACCGAATGTGTTGACCGCGACAGTATAAATTTCCAGACTCTAACCAGTCTTACGCATCAGCATCTTAAAACTTCTATAACAAAGCCCCCACCCCAGTTTTAGCCCCTTATGCTAATCTTCAATATGGCGTATTTATAGGCTAAGATGACCAGATTCGACTTAAATTAGTCATTAAACTGACTGTTTTTGGTATAATATAGTCAATGAGTGCTAAATACATAGCTCGCGACCAAGAAACTAAACTTCAAGATTGGTTGAGTTCAGATGTTTATCAAGTGGCCGTACTCTATGGTGCTCGTCGTATTGGCAAAACTACTTTAGTCAAAAAATTTCTTAGCAAAAATAAATTAGAGCATCTCTTTGTTAATGGTGATGATATTCAAGCTCAAGAAGTTTTTAGCAGCCAAAGTGCTGCGACATTAAAAAATTACATCGGAAAATCTAGATTGCTTTTTATAGATGAGGCTCAGCGTATCGAAAACATAGGATATAGCTTAAAAATTTTGGTTGATCAAATTTCAGACCTGAAAATTATAGCTACGGGATCTTCTTCATTAGATCTTGGTAAGAATATTGGTGAGCCATTGGGTGGTCGCGCCAAAATTATTCGTGTCTATCCTTTAGCTCAGCACGAATTGCAAACGATCGAAGATCTAATAGTCACCAAATCTAATCTAGAAGCGCGCCTTATATATGGCAGCTATCCGATTATAGTGACGCATGAGGATGATCAATCGCGCAGAGATTATTTGTTAGAAACAGTAGAGTCTTATTTACTGAAAGATATTTTGGAGTTTGATGGCATTCGCAACTCCAATAAAATCAAGCAACTACTAAGATTGATTGCTTTTCAAATTGGCAAAGAAGTTTCTATTATTGAACTTGCTGGCAATCTTGGTTTAAGTAAAAATACAGTCGTTAAGTATTTAGACTTACTTGAGAAAGCCTTTGTGATTTATTCGCGTCAAGGCTTTAGTCGTAACCTGCGCTCAGAAGTGACGCGTAGCTATCATTACTATTTTTTTGATAATGGTATTCGTAATGCTTTGATTAATAATTTCAATTCGCTGAGCTTCAGAGATGACCTCGGTATGCTTTGGGAGAACTACATAGTTACAGAGAGGCTTAAATACAACGAGTCAAGAGTTCATTTGCCGCACAGTTATTTTTGGCGTACCTACGAGCAGCAAGAAATAGATCTTATTGAAGAGTATGCTGGGCAAGTACATGGTTTTGAAATTAAATACAGCCGCAAGCCACGGAAAGCTCCTAAACAATGGACTCAAGCGTACCCAAAAGCGAGCTATACAGTAATTAATAAGGATAATTATTGGGGGTTTGTTGCAAATGCTTGAGTTTTCACAAGCCCTCAATCAACAGCAGCAAAATTACTCCAAGCGTGGGACTTGGAGCAGGAGCTAATTAACACAATTACAGGTTGTAGTGTTTTTTGAGTTTTTCAAGTTCCTTGTTTAGGTCAGGTTGAATAAATCGCTGGACCTCACTAATTGATACCTTATCAGCTGTTGCTAATTGCGCTAGTTCAGCTAGAAATACTTTATATGCTGGTATGAGTTGGTGAATCATTTCTCTATAAGTCATACTCTCAGCAGAAATTCTAACTCCGGTTTGAAGAGGGTATCCTCCTCTTATGCCATCTAATAAAGCTAATTGTACATGCACTTTAAGTGTGCTAGCTTTTTGGAGTGCCTCTTGATATGCAGAGTAGGTTTCTTTTAATTCAGGATTAGCTTCCACAAGCTTCTGTAACTCTGACTCTAATCGAACTATTTTATTAGCATGTCCAGATAATGAATTAATTTGTCTCAGACCCGCACCAACTCTCTCTTGGCGTGCTTCATGGAGCCATACTGCTTGTTGTGCTTTTTGTTCTGCTTGTTGTGCTTTTTGTTCTGCTTGTCGTGCCGCTTCTTGGGCTTGAAGTCTTGGGTCAGGTGCTAACAAGGCATCACAGCCAGTAGTTAGAGCTGCCGCACCTGCCGCAGATATTTTTGCCCAAGTCTTTAAAAAACCTCTTCGTGACTACTCAGTCCTAAGATAAGTTTTTGTTAATACGGCCACTTTTTTGAATTAATTACGTCATAGGTTACAGATGGCAACTGTAACGATAGAAG
>JAYVUR010000268.1:0-5509 GCA_043787715.1 Candidatus Melainabacteria bacterium | reverse complement strand
CTTCTATATACAATTGCTTGATCTTGAATTCACTAGCAATTTTTTGTTTTTCTCTGGTCTTTAATTCCGGATAGATATTATGCGCATATAAATCACTATCGCTATGACTCTGCAAGAATGCTAGGTTCTCATCACTAAAATTAGCAAAAAAGATATTAATGTAATTTTCTGCGAATGTTTTTGTCGCGGTTAGATCTACAGCTTTAGTCTCTAGTTTGCTGATGATTTTATTAGCCTCCGCCTTGTGGCTAGTCGTTAATAATTGCTGTGCTAGTAGAATGATTAGAACCCAGCTTAGTATTAAAGCTACTTGCAGTTTTTTGACTATGCCTAGTTGTTCTAGCCATCTTTCTAGTAAGTTTAATTTTTTGCTATTGCTACCCTCTTCCCAGAGTGAGTCTAAGTTATCAAAAGCTTGTGTTGCAATTGTTGACATCTTAGCTTACCAAAATCTTTACTGTTTTGAGTGCTGCTTCTGTGCGCGAAGATTTTAACTCCTGTTTGAAGATCAGCTCGCGTTTAGTAGCGAAGTCTCTAGTGGAGTTGCTTATAACTGCTTCTGTCGGATCCATCACTACTTGCAGTAAACCTGATGAACGTGTGGTTTTGAGAAAACAATTACCTGGCTCATTGAGCGCACTATGCTCTAGTAATTTGGCTTCGCTTACTTTAAGTCCAGCCGCCGCTGCCATTTCAAGCTTGTCGGAGTTTTCTTTAAGCTGAAAACATAAAGTGCAAGAGGCAGAGGAATGAACTTCTCTTGGTAAGTCTTGTGGTTTCTGTGAAATAGTCCAAAGCCCAAGGTCCATTCCTCTTCCTGCCCTCGCAAAGAAGCTAAGAGAATCTCTACCTTGCTTAGCTTTTGTTCCGGTGAATATTTTCCAAGCCTCATCGACAATAAGGGTGAGCGCTGTCTCTCGCTTAAATACTACGCGTTGACTAACGTAGTTCATAATCAAGAACAGCGCTACTGGAAGATAATTAGTGTCACTCTCTACTTTTGAGAGGGTAACAAGGAGAAGCTTCTCTTGGTTGGAGATGCGAGCACTAGAGCCATCCATTAGTCCAGCATAGATACCTTGAGTGCATCTACAATAAGGAGCTATTGCTCGCTGATAGGCTTCGGCTAAGACTGGATTATAACTCTGCTTGCTTAGATACTCATGCAGATCACTAAGACTGGGTTTGAGCGTGGTTTCATAGAGCTTAGTTAAGCTGCGCACTAGGAAGAACTCTTCTTCGGCGCTAATTTCACTACTACGATTCTTTATTAAGCTTAGTAGCCTCACAACTCTTTCTATTTGATTATTAATCTCAGAACTGCTTGGATTATCGCCTAACTCTAGTGGTGCGAAATATGCCATACCGTCAGGTGATGCTGCGCTATCTATCTCTATGGTTTTGCCACCATAGTAATCGACGAAGAATTGCCAACCATCGGTAGTGTTGTCGATAATCACGAAGCTACCTCCGCGCTCTATCCTGCGTTTAACAGCTAGCTTGGCGGCTACTGTTTTGCCCGAGCCAGAATCACCGATATAATTTATGCTGCGATTGTGGCATACGCTGCGATCATACTCATCTAAAAATATTGGTCTTGAGTTTTCTAGTGATAGTCCCATTAGTGCTCCTGATTTGGTTCCTAGTTCATTTTTGAGGAAGGGAAAGCAAGCTCCTGCGAAATTGTTACTTGCGTAAAGTTGTGCTCTGCTGCTTAATCTTGTACTGGCAAAAGGTAGTACTGATAAATAATTAGAAATTTGTTGCCGATCTAAACTTGCTAATCTTGCACCTCGATAGGGTTTGACTATTTTAAGGCTTTGTTTTTGCAGTTCATCTAGATCGCTGTTTATAACAGCTATCGCAATATTAAGATCGTAGCTTTGAGGTTGATTGATCAGATCGGAAGCTATTTGTTGATTCTCACTGATAATAGCTTGGGTGCTGCTTCTGGAACCTTTGGCGAGTTGTCTCACTATTTCTGCTTTTTGTTCAGCTCTGCGTCTATCTTGATACGCATCTCTATGAGTCCAGCTGATACTAAGTAAGGATTCTGTTTTTAAGCTGCCGAGTAGCTCGGTGAGCCAAAATTTCAGATCGCCACTATCCGGAGCTGTACTTAATCTCATGCATTGATAAAATTTGGAACCGAGCTCTATATATTTGCCTTTATCATGAGCTTCCCTTGTGCTTGCAAAACTCGGGTGATATTTTTCATAGAACTTCGCAAGCTTGTTATCCTTTAGTTGACTGGCTACTATCCCCAAAGCTCTTAAGTTTATTAAACTTAGTTCGCATTTTTGTTTAAGCAAGCTAAGTTCAAGTCCCAAGTTTTCTTTAGTTTTGTGTTTGCGCATAATATATTTGCGCAGCCATAATATTAATGGGTGATTTTTATTGTTTTGGATTTTGTGCTTAATAATAAGGTAGAACTTATATTCAGGAATAAATCCATGCTTGCTAATAAGTTCTTGAAGCCATTGTTCTTGCTGTTTTTGGGCGCATTCGAGATTGCCATAATTGCTTATGTGCACAAAAGCTTGCACGGTGTCACCATGATTAGTGTTGGTCGCAAAATAATTTTTAAGCTGAGTAGTGCTTTGCATCTGTGCTAAGAATCTCGCCCAGTTATTGCAAACATAGTCTCTATCTTGTTCGCTGCTTGTCAGCCAGTGCAGACCATTCTCTAAGCTGATTACTGCTATTAAATCTTGTTCTGCATTAGTAATATAATCACTATTCGGTTCTAAGCCAAGTAATTCTTCTAGGCAAGGCTCTTCCTTGCAACGTTTGTCTGTGCTGCGCAAAGCATATATATGATCACTAAGTGTATGCGTGAATATTGAGCTGTAGAATCCTTGAACCTCATCATTGCTAGTGGCTTTGATCATTAAGCTGGTGATTATCATCCAAACTATAGCGAGGAATAATAATAGAGGGCTATTGATCGCTAGTTTGAAACTTATAGCTATATAAAAAAGGCTGAGCGCAGATAGTATTAAGCCGATTAGCGCGAAGAGGTTCATCCCCATGAATATTTCATCGTGCTTTTTGAAGTGGCGATAAGTAATAACTGCGCCCATTTTGTCCCCCTTATGCCTTGGATCTAATGATCGCCGGCAAACCTCTAGATATGTTATTTAGTAAGTTGAAGCCACCAAGTCCAACTGCTGCCATTGGTGCTGCGGTCTGTAGCATATCGCCTAGCTGGGCGGTGAGCGCGTAGAAGTTATCGACATACTCGCCCATACCAGAGCCCGAGACGTAATCGCCATAGACGGTGTTGACACCGAAGCTGCCACCGACATCATTGATCATGCTGAATAACAAGGGCAATATCTGGATGGTGAATACTCCTGCGGTGGTAGTACCTACTGATGCGACTATTGCGCTTTTACTTAGTTTGCGGTTGCCAGCATTCACCCGCAGAGCTTCATGCTTGCAGGCAAAATGCCCCTCTAGTAGGCTGTAACCCCAGATGGGTAAGGTGACAGCCATAAATATTGCTATCACGTAGAAGCAAAAACTTACCAAACCCCAAATACTATCGATATTAGTTTCCATTTAGCACCTCCTTTAATGCTGCTAATCCAAGTTCTAGTTGTTTCTCATTTGGTTTTGCCAAATAATATTTTTGTTGTATCCATTTGCTAATTAGATACGCCAAGACTACTGAAGCTGCAAGCCAAGTGCTCATAAAAATGAGATTAGTGTTTTGCAGTTTAAGTAAATTAGGAGTGGCAGCACCGAAGAGCATAATGGCCGTACTAACACAAATGGTGCTGCCACAAAAAAGCGAGTGAGACTTAGTATTCTTTGCTTCTTGCAATGTAGGGACGAATTGTCTAAGCTCACTCAAACTGGCACGTTTCGGCAAATGCCGAACTTTACTTAGGTATGCGTTATAGACTTGGTGCTCTGCTGCATGATACTGCCTTAGTACCTTGGGCATGCGACCCTGGATATAGCTATAAGGCGGGTTGCCGATATACGTCTCCACGACTAGTTGCTCTATGTTAGAAGCTGTTTGCTGAGCTGGTTTTAGGTAGCGTGCCACACTAGTCTTGTCCCCGATGGAGAAATATATTGCTCCGATTTCGCTGTATCCGTCCATGGCTAATAATCTTGCATCTTGCTGCCCCAAAATGAAAGGGGTCGTTTTTCCTCTGCAGATTAACTCTAATTAATCTCTTCTTAACCGTCCCTTAACGAAAAGTCCGTATATTACGTTAGGCGGTCAGTGTAATTACGAAATTTTCTCTCATTTTCGTGGCTTTTAAGGAGAACCTATGACACAAATTAATCGAGTCTCGTTTGCTAATCCAGTTCAAGGTACTCAAGCGAATCAGGGAAATGCAAATTCTAAGTCTGTTACCGGTCTAAAAGATAGAGCAACTGCTCTTAAGGATGATGCTTCTGTTAGTTCGGGCCCTGAGTTATCCTTGCTTAATGACCCGCGTCTTATGGAGCAGGCTGGCATGAGCCAGATAGCTGCTGTTATGGCTAATATGCAAGCTAGTGGTGCTACCAAGCTTGTTCAAAAATTATTGGAAAAGTCAGTAGAAGCAAGTGTAGCTGCTTAGATCTCATCTAGTATCGTATATCTGCCAACCCTAGTGCTTGGTGCTAATTCTAAGATCCGTTCCAACTCTTCATTGCCAATGCCAATCTGTGCGAAATTTACGGGAAAACCAATATCCTTGAGGGTTTGACTAAGTTCAATTAACCTAGTGTCTTTGCGATACTGAGCCAGATAGAGACTGGCTATGCCTACTTGTACGCCATGCTCAGCTTTGACGCCACTGCCATAGATCTGATCTATGGCATGTGAGATCATATGCTCGGCGCCAGAACAGGGTCTGGAATTGCCAGCTATGCTCATGGCTATGCCAGCAAGATTTAGACTCTCAATGAGTGTGGTCAAGAATTCATCGGAGTGTAAAAACTCAGCAGACCCTAGTTTAATTGCTCTAATGGTATTTTCAGCTGCGACTGAAGATAGTAATAAACTAAAATCATCGACCTTGTCTTTGCCGGCACTAGCTGCCAGTTTCCAGTCTTCAATGGCTGATA
This sequence comes from Candidatus Melainabacteria bacterium, assembly GCA_043787715.1. Lineage (GTDB taxonomy): Bacteria > Cyanobacteriota > Vampirovibrionia > LMEP-6097 > LMEP-6097 > CAYUFH01. The sequence goes on along the minus strand of JAYVUR010000268.1, from coordinate 436 downwards.
GGTTGCTAATTAGATCGCCGATGCCAGCATGGATATAGCGCAGCGGAGATTGTTTGACTAGATGCAATGGTACTAGTATTGCTGAGGGCATTATCGCACCGATACTCTTGCCGCCTATTACTGCTACTGGTGAACAGATGCCATCGTGCGAGACTAGGGTCGGCACACTTATAAAAGATCCCGAGTTGCGTGCAGCTAAGTATTTGGCTATATCTAGGACGCTGCCGCCACCAAGCCCAATAAAACTTGTATTCGCTTTGAAACTTAAACTATCTAAATCCTCAATGGTATAGGCTTTGCCTTTGCTAATAATTTCTTCTTGGATTTTTAGTTGAGATAGTAGTTTTGTGCTTAAAGCTTTAGCACTGCCTGCTGAATGCACTAAACAAGAGTCTTCGCATAATACCAAGTTTAGTTGCTCAAGCAACTCATCGTC
>JAYVUR010000267.1:0-11694 GCA_043787715.1 Candidatus Melainabacteria bacterium | reverse complement strand
ATCCGAGTCTGGATTCAAGAATATAGTTAAGCGTTGCTGCTGATATTCTTTGAGCAGACCCCAAAGAGAAGGTCTAAGAATAATCGAAGCAATATTGGTTGCAATTAGCACGAATAATCCAGTCATGCGCAGCGGTTCACGCCAAACTTGATAGTAGTAGGTAACACTAGCAATGAGTATCAGCATAAATAATAAAGCGGGCACGGTGAGACTCATGCTGAACCAAGGGTGCTCATAATCAAAAATCTTATAACCCAGCGAAGCACAAATTGCAGTTATCAAAGGTGAGATCAAAACTAATAGTTGCACCACGCTAGCACCTGCCCAGTAGAGCATACCTAGACTAATAGCGATATAAACAAGAGTGGTACCAAGATCTGGTTGCAGTAATACTAGTATCGCTGGTAAAGCCACTATGGCAGCAGTTTTAAAGATGTCGAAATAATCACGTACGGGATGTGAGGATAACCAAGTAGCGAGAATAATAATAAGACAGATTTTGGTCAGTTCACTGGGTTGCAGGCTTATAGGTCCAAGCTTCAGCCAGCGCTGTGCGCCGAGTACGGTGCTGCCAAATAACTTGAGGATAATAAGAAGGATAATATTGAACCAATATATTATGCTGGAATAATTTTTATAGAACTGTAATTCAATATGCCGATGAATCCAAATCACTGCAGCTGAGGCAATAGCAAAATAAATAAACTGTTTAAACAGAAAGGAACCACTAGCTGCTGTTACCTGCACATAGAAGCCAAAACTAATTAGAGCCAGGGTGATGTAGAGTAGTTGTTTATCGCCGATGCGGCTAAGCAATTGTTCGAGGTAGTTTTTTAGCGACATCTAATCTTATTATATCTTTGCGTTGCTGTCGTGGTAATATTTACAACGCTTTGCCAGATATAGATAGCAGCTACAAACTTAATATTAAATTTTGGGACGATGCCTGGCAGCGAGTTAAGAACCCTTATCGTAAGCTTGCTGATCTTGATTATATTCCTGATATTCCGCGTGTTTTTAAGGAGCACAATGTTAGTAGTGTGCTTGATATCGCTTGCGGTTCGGGTTGGCTGGCGTTCTATTTGGCGGAACATGGATTTAAGCCAGTTGGTGTAGATATATCGGCAGCGGCGATTGCGCTAGCAAACAGATGGATAGTTGAAGATAGCAAAAACGACCCCGACGGGTCGATTTTGCGCACTAAGCCACGAGTGCAAGATGAAGCTGTTTGTACAACTACAAGTAGGGGCACAGAAGTAAGAGCTACCGATGCGGCTAAATTCTACGTCGCAGATATGATGAATCTTGCACCTTGTGCTAAACATTTCCCCTCTGATGGTTTTGATGGGCTTTTGGTGAATGCGGCTTTTGAGCATCTGGATTATAGTCGTGGAGCCGAGTTCCTCAAGCATGTGGCGCAGTATATTAAAGCTAGTGGCATTATGTTTGCGATTTTCGATAAGGTTGGCGAAGGTGGTAAAGGCGAATATATAGAACTTGAAGATGGTACTAAGCAGTACACAGATAAATTTCGTGATGGTATGTTCCTTAGATATTATTCGGATGTAGAGTTGCGCAATCTGCTTAAGGAGAGTGGTTGGCAGGTCATGGATTGGCGCGAGAATGCTGCAGGGAGTCGGATAGTCGTAGCTCGCAATGACAAGGTCGCAACTCCTCGCAATAACGTAATGGCAAAAGCCAAAGTAGAAATCGATGAAAACACTCAATTTATTATTAATCTACACACTATGCTTGCTATCGCATTTAGCGCAGCGTTGTATTTTTATGATCCAGTGTTAGCCAAAGGTGCTCTGATTGCTTCAGCAGTTCTGAATTTATACTTAAGAGTGCTTTGTTATACTTTTGCTGAACCGCTTAATCCACAAGATAATCCTATTATAATAATGTTAGTATCAGGCTTTAGAGGCGCTATTACCGGGGCTTTACTCTATTTGGCGATTATTAAGTTTAAGATAAGCGTCATGATGGTATTAGTGGCGGTATTGATTTACCTGCTTGTATTATTAATAAGTGGCTTTAGACGCCGCTAAACAAGATGCATCATATTACTACGCAAATATTAGGCCAGTCCGTACACGCAGATACTTTGTATTTCGCTTGGTCAGTGATGGCAGTTATTCTAATTGTGGCTTTATTTTTGGTTACTGGGCTTAGCTCAGATACTAGTCATTATTCTAAGCGCCAGTTTGTTGCAGAAAGTATTTTTGCTTTTATTCGCGGACTTTGCGAAACGCAAATTGGTTTGCGTGGTAAATATTTCGTACCATTAATAGGCTCTATTTTTCTTTTTGTAGTTAGCGGCTATTATGCAGGTCTATTGCCTTGGAAAATGGGTTCTGTGTTCAGTTGGTGGCCTCGTAGCGGGCATGCTTACTGGCATGGAGCAAGTCCTTGTGCTGATCTTAATGTCACCGCAGCTATCGCCCTTATAGTGATTGCGGTTTATGTTATTTCTGGAGTTATAGTTGGCGGCTGGAAATATTTCCAAATGTTCTTGCCGATCAATATCGGAGCTAAAGGTATATCGCTTAATTTAATGTGTTTGATAGAACTTATGGATCTTATAGTGCGTCCGCTTACATTATCGCTACGACTTTTTGCTAATACTTTTGCTGGTGAGACTCTTCTGGCGACTTTCATTGCACTTGTAGCTTTAGTACTACCTGTTGGTATTCTAGGTTTCGAGATCTTTGTTGGTGTTTTGCAAGCGTTTCTTTTCACCATACTCTCTACTGTATATATAGGCACGGCGGTGCAGCATGCTGAGCATCTGGCTCATGCTGATCATCACTAATGTCGAGCTGCCTAGACTGACCGTAAAACAAGTACTAGACTATAGCTATGACTATAGACCCTAGCTTCATCGGCAAAACCTATCCAGAACAACGCTACGAAATAGGCGCTGCCAAAATCAGAGAATTCTGCAAGGCTATCAAGGGTGACTGCGAGAAATTCACTAACATCACTCCTCCTACCTTTCCCGTGGTTTATAGTGCAGAGTTTTTAGCGGCGATACTCTATGACAAGGAGCTTAAACTTAATTTACGTAAGTTGGTGCACGGTGAGCAAGAGTTCACATATCACAAGCCAACTCAAGCTGGTGACACTATAACTAGTAATGGTCGCATTGAGAAGATTTTTTCTAAGGGAGCGCATGACTTCGTAGTCTCCAAAGTCGAATCTAAGAACCAGGCTGGAGAACTTGTCTGTGAGTCGGTTTGGACTTTCATTGTGCGTGGTGGTAATGATAGTGATTTCAGTACTAAAGAAAAATTAATGATGAAACTTGCCAGCCTTATGCCTAGTGATGAGGTTAAACGCTTAGCTGGTGCACGCAAAAGCTTCGGTCAAGATCTTTGCCCTATCTCTGATTCTAAACCCATGTATAGAACTAATCCTGATGCTAGCTTGCAATTACAAGTATTTATTGATAAATATATGCCACAGAAATACGCTGGTGCTAGTGGTGATTTCAATGCTATACATCTTGATGATGCACTAGGTAAGTCGGTTGGGCTTGGTGGCTATATCCTACATGGTATGGCAACTATGGCTATGGGCGCGAATCTAGCTATGCAAGGCAAAGCTGCTAATAGTATACGCAAGTATCGCGCACGTTTCTCAGCACCAGTGAAGCCTTATGATGTACTAACTTACACTGGTAAAGTATCAGAAAGCAGTAAGGAATTTGCCTTCAAGGCTGTGAACCAGAATAAGCAAGAAGTTTTGAATACTTGCTTGGTAGAGTTTAGCTAAACCAAGAGATCCTTTATTCCGCCGCCGCTTCACCTTGAGTGCCAGCCAAACGGCTCATGTATTTTTCTTTAGAAGCAGAAACTTCTTCATTAGCAAGATCCTTTTCTTCAGGGGTCATCTCATGTGGAATGAGGTTCTGTACGCCACCATCATTAAGCATCAAGATCGTTAATCTACGGTTAATTGAAGCGTAAGGAGTTTCTGGTGCTTTGAGTTGAGTGTCACCATAAGCTTCAACACGTGCAAGACGCTCACGGTCAACACCTCTTGCCATCATTTGCCTTCTAAGAGTCTGAGCTCTATCAGCACTGAGGTTCCAATTGTCATAGTTACCAGTGCCATATCTAGCGGCATCAGTAAATCCGGCGACCACCATTTTATTATTAGTACCTTTAACCATTTCAGCAAGAACCTCTATAAGTGCTAAAGCTTCTTTTGTAAAAGTCGTGGAACCAGATTTGAATAAGGGTTTCCCCTTCTCTTCATGCAGTTCTACTAGTACACCTCTATCAGTAGCTTTAATTTCCACTGATTTAAGCATGCCCTCAAGCTTCGCAGCTACCAGCTTGCGCTCAAGTTCATTCTTCATGTCTTTAGCAACTTGCTCTTGATTTTGTTGAGTAATTTTAATTTGACGAAACTTGAAAAAACTTGCTCCGCCATCCATATTGCCTTTCTCACCGGGCGTTGTAGTACCACCCATAACACCGTTGGTGCCTTTCATAGGACCATTCATTACAGGTTCTTTAAAAATATCAGCGATAGCACTTTTGGCACTTGGATCCATATTAACGATCCAAAGAAGCATAAATAGCGCCATCATCGCAGTAACGAAGTCAGCATAAGCAACTTTCCAAGCACCACCATGGTGACCATGACCACCAGCTTTCTTGATTATCTTCTTGATTATAATTGGCTGTTCGTCTTTCTTAGCATCTGCCATATCTAATTTATTCCTCTTATGACCCCACAATATCCACTAGACTGTTTGGGGGATATTGCTAGATTTGGGCTTGAGCTTGGTAGTCACTTTGCCGAGAACATTATCAGTACAGGGTTGGATTGTGTTTCCAAATAATCATGCAAAATCCGAATCAAGATAACTCAAATGGCTTGCCTTCAGCACGTAAGAATAAGTTCTTGCGCGATATGGTGGTATCAGCCAGCGCTGAGCAGCTTATAGTCATGCTCTATGACGGTGCTGTGCAGTGGCTAGAAATGTCTAAACGCGAAATCGTAACTTACGAAAATACTATTCCGGATTGGACTAATTTCAATAAATATATGTTCATGAGCTCAAGAGTAATTAGCCACTTGCAAGAGAGCCTCGACTTCAATGTCAAAGACGAAACCGTAAATAATTTGTTTGCTGTTTATAACTTCATCCACAATAAGATTTCCAAAGCTACCATCTCCAAAAAAACAGAAGATGTAGAAGCTATTATTGAGTTTCTCAGAGACCTGCGCGGTACTTGGGCAGAAGCTATTAAAATCCACCAACAAAAACACCCAATCGCGCAATAATATGATCAGTGGTAGCACTGAGCATACGCAATATTACTAAGTCTTACTCCAAGCAAGTGGTGCTGGAGAACTTCTCGCTTGATATTGCTGAAGCTGAGTTCCTAGTCCTAGTAGGACCCAGTGGCTGCGGTAAAAGCACTTTAATAAGATCCATTGCTGGGCTTGAAGATATAGATGCTGGTGAAATCAGCTTCCATGGTAAACGCATAGATACCCTAGCACCCAAGGAACGCCAGTTGAGTATGGTATTCCAGAACTATGCTCTCTATCCGCATAAGACTGTTTATGAGAATATTGCGTTTCCATTGACACTGCGGGCTTGTAATGACGACGAAGCAGTACGAGCCATCGCCGCCAAGCTCGGTCTCACTGAACTACTTAACCGAAAACCCAAAGAACTCTCAGGCGGTCAAAGACAGCGAGTAGCACTAGCGCGAGCTCTCATTAAACAACCAGAAATATTCCTGCTTGATGAACCGCTCAGCAATCTTGATGCCAAGCTAAGAACCCAAATGCGCAGTGAGCTGCATAAACTACATCAAGAAAGCGGCAAAATATTTATTTATGTAACTCATGATCAAATAGAAGCTCTTACTCTCGGTGATCGCATTGCCGTGATGGATAAGGGGCGGATTATGCAAATCGCTAGTCCCGAGGAGATCTACAACAATCCAGCTAATACTTTTGTCGCGAGCTTTATCGGTTCTCCTGCGACTAATTTAATTACACTGAACCCAGATACCCTTAAATGTTTCAAAGACTTCAATCCTAAGTACCCAGACGCTATTATTGGCCTCAGGCCAGAGCATTTTAGCCTTGATAGCCAAGAAGCTTCAATAGCAGTAAACCTTGAAGGTTGTGAATTATTAGGACATGAAGTTATCGTATATACACATCTATCTGGGCAAAAACAGCAGAAACTGCTAGCGAGGCTGCCTTTAGATGCCAAAACCAGGCTCTTGCTACAAGATAATAATAAAGATTTAGCCATAAACCTGTATTACGGCTTGTCATCGCCTTATTATTTTGATAAAATTACTCTTAATAGACTGGGGATCTAGAGGATAATATATACCTTATATGACAAAACAAATCGATCTTAATCTAAACATCGCTGAGGCCTGCGGATATGGCAGGGATTTTCTCGAGCGTGATTTACTACCTATCGCAAGTTCAGTGAACGTTGCCACTGGTGCGCACACTGGTGATCCAGCGCAAATAGACAAAGCACTTAAATATTGTAAGAACTTCGGGCAAATACAAGTTGGCGCACTTATTTCTTACCCAGATATTCTTGGTTTCGGTCTGCGCAAAATTCAACTCAGACCAGATGAGCTGAGAGCAAGCATCTTGACTCAGCTTGGCGGATTAGCTGCATTAGCTAAAACCCACAACTATGAACTAGCTCACGTTCGCCCGCATGGTGCACTATATTTTGATGTCGGCAGCAACTATTCAGTAGCTGAGACTGTAGCCAAAGCTATTCAAGAATTTTCGCAGTGGTTGATACTAGTTGGACCAAGCTCACAAGTCTTAACTGAGATAGGGTCTTGGACTAATGTACGTACTGCTGCTGAAGCTCGTTTCGATCTTAGATATCGCAATGAGACTCTAAGATTCTGTGAATACGATGCTGATAGAGATCAAGTGCTGGATCTAACTAAGGTCGCCGAAAGAGCACGCAACTTGGTTTTTAATGGCACTGTGCGCACTGAAGAGGAGCAAGATGTAAATATCAAATTCGAGACAGTACATCTACCAAACAGCCGTGGTAACTGCTTAGAAGCTGCCAAACTGCTGCAAGGCATGGTCGGAGAACTTCAACCCATGAAGAGTTTTGATTATGAACCGTATTTGTCGGAGTTTATATAAGGTGTTAAAGTAATAAATGGGTGGGTTGTTATTGAGGATAGGATAAGAAAAATTTCAGGAGAAATAAAGTGGCATTAATTAAAAGACTAGTTGAAGATTACGTAAACGATTTACAAAAAGACAACGACACCATCAAGGCCTACCGCCTCGATCTTGAGCGCTTCGTCGATAATTTTGGCAGTAGAGAAGCTGACAAGCTAACTAGTGACGAGATCACTAAGTATCTGCAAGCGCTTACCACCAGAATTGGCAAACGAGTTAGTGTTTCAACTCAGAATAGACACTACGCTACTTTGAGCTGTTTCTATAACTGGTTAATTCGCAGATCATATGTTTCTGAGAATCCTATGAAAACTATTCTTCGCCGCAGACCTAATAAGGATGCCGGCGAGGTTAACTCTAAGGATATTATTCGTCACTTAGAGAAGGATACTATCGAGAAGATTATGGCTAACGCTAAATCTGTGCGCGAAGAGTTCTTATTCGACCTGCTTTATAGCAGTGGTCTGAGAATTTCTGAAGCGCTTAGTCTTAATGTGCAAGATGTTAAGAATGGCATTATTACTATTAGACAAGGCAAGGGTAATAGAGCTCGCGTAACTTATTTATCGAAACAGAGCGAAAAACTATTCAAGAAGTATCTTGAGAAACGCACTCCTGATCGTGATGTCATGGCTACAGCTAAGACCCCAGAAGAGAGAGAGCGCATGCGTAACGAAGGTGCTCTATTCACGACCAACAATGGTACTCGTCTAGGCTATCACCGTGCTAACCAATTATTCAAGCAAGCAGCTATCAACTTCAAGAATACTGATGGCTCTGTGCTTACTATTCACCAACTTAGACATACTTTCTGTACTGAGCGAGTTGGTCACATCGACATCCGTGTATTGCAGAAGCTAGCTGGTCACAGTGATATTCGCACTACTCTTCGTTACGCGAAAGTAATAGATAGAGTAGCTGAGAACCAATTCCACAAATTCAACGAAATGCAAACCAAAGAGATGTTCCAAGATTTGCAAGAGAATATTGCGGCTAGATAGATAAATTATATGGGGAAAATTCCTAAACGATTAGAGTTTTCACTTGCTGCATCTGTTTTTGCTGGTGTTCCTATACTATTAGGCTTAGGTGTTGGTCTTGTGGAGGAGCGTCTAAGCGCTAAAAGTAATCAAGAAAGGGCCCCCTTAGTACAACAATTACACAGCCATGGAAAAGCTGGAAACACTAATAATCCTGCCGTAACTAAATAAGCGCAACTACAGTTTGCAAAAGATACAGAGCTAACTGCTTAGCTTGGTTACGTATTTCTGGCACTGCTGTGGTCTCCCAAAGCTGTCCTTTAAGCGGCGGACCAAGAGTGAACAATATCTCTGATTTCTTAGCACCGATTAGTGCACCATGCTCGTCAGCTAATAGTCCAAGTCCGGTTTCATCAGCCATCACTAATGACTGCTTAAGTAGATTGAGTACCAGCGGGTCTTCTATCTGACAAAAATCTTGCTCAGAGCCGGTACAGTTAATTACTTTATTGACCACAACTTTAGTTGTGACTGCTGAGCCTCTAAGTTCTATAGTCACTTCTACTTCTTTATCATCAAGCTGCTTGTAGGATTTCACTCTGCCTGCCATGGTGCTAAGTTGTTGCGACTCGAGCATAGCATCGAGAATAGTCGCCGCTGGTGCTGGAATCCTGTGCCTATGCACGTCCCAATAAGGTCTAAGATGCCTGAAGAATTGTTTGCGCTGCTGCAAGCTGAGACGTGACCACAGCTTCTGAGTGTGCGGTCTTAATCCATCCATATAAGCGCGCCAATTATTGCCGCTGGCTTTGATTTGTTTGCGTATTAGACGCAAGGTAGCAAGAAGAGTCTGGCAAGATTCTAGCTCTTGGTAATCTACAGTTATAAGTCCAGCACTAAGGTCATGCACCTGCGGCACCAGTCCATGACGCGACACGGCGATAACTTGCACTTGATGTTTACGTTCGTGCAATTCTATAGCTTTATCCACCATAGTAAGGCCAGTACCCACTAGTAGAACCCGGTCCTGAGACTGGATTCCAGCGGTAGCACTAGGCGACCACGGATCTCTAACATAAAGAGCACTCGAGTAGAACGAAGGCTCAGAAAGCCCCGGGTTCTTAGGCGGATAATTACCAACAGCCAGCACCACCTTATCAGCCTCAATAGTAATTCCACTCTCTAGGCAAATATGCGCAATACCTTTCTGCTCATCGACATTAATACTTAGAGCTTCATCATTGATACGTTTGAAGCCAATATTCTCAGCCTTGGTCGCATTCGCTTCAAGCAAGGTAGATTCCAAATACTCACCATAAAGCATACGCGGTGCAAAACTACTAGCTTCAATACTAGAATCGTATTTGCGCGCCCAATTAAGGAAGTGCTCAGGCTGATCAGGGAAGGCGCTCATCTTAGCAGCTGGCACATTGAGAAAATGCTTAGGGCTATTAGTCGAGTAAGCAAAACCACGAGAGAATTTAGGCGCACGCTCTATTAGTATCACCTGCAAATCCTCTTGCTGCTTGGATTTCATTAGGTGAGTTGCCACTAGAGTGCCGCTCAATCCGCCACCAATAATAACTATGCTGCGCTTACGCTTAGCTATAGTCGCGGGCATGCAACCCATCAGATAGCTAATGGTTTCTTGATTAAGATTAATAGTTTCAAGCTTAGTGTCATTGTTATAACTAAGCCCTTCAGCCATCACATCACTTGCTAGTGGTGGCGAATAAATATGCAGAGTAACTAAATTTTGGGCGCTGTGATTATGCACCTCATGGGTGATACCCACAGGTATATGCTCGACTTCACCTTTACGCAATATACCAGAACTAGTTTCACCACTGGGCAAATGCGTAGTATAGGACATGGCGCCATCAATCACCATGGTCATAGCATCAGAGTTACCGTGTCCGTGCACAGGTGTGCCTTGCCCCGGCAGCCAGCACATCAAAACAATCTCGATGTTACCAGTCTTAAAAACCAAGTGCCGAGCATAGTTACTATCAGCAAACTGCTTGAGGTAATCAAGGTTGATGATGCCCATAATTACTATTTACCCTTGGGCGGGGATTGGGTGTATTTATGGCTAAATATGGCTAATTGTGGCAGAAAAAGGCAGATAAAGCGCAAAGGCTCTTCCTCTAATTTAGCTTCCCCGCCCACAAATCATGCAGAAACTGCTCATAAGGAATAATCTCTATTACTGTTTCAGCAATAACTACCTTGCGCGGACGCGAATCACGGGACACTAATAGCAATCGAGCCTTGGGATATTCCTTATGAAAAGACAAGAGTCCCCGATAATCATCTTTATCCACTTGCTGAGAAAGTTTAACCTCAATAGCGAGCTTGCCTTCATTAATAATAAAATCAACTTCATGCTCTGAATTTCGCTTCTTCCAATAATTGAGCAGAAAATCTTGTTGCTTGATAGATCTATATGCCATCAATTCCATCAAGATGAACTGCTCAAAGATTTTGCCGGCTTCAGAACCTTTAAGCACTTCGAAGTTCCTTCTTGCAAGGTAATTAGCCAAACCAATATCAAATAAATAAAACTTCGGCTTATGCGATAAGCTCTCTCTAGTGTTACGTTTATTCAGTGGGTGAACATAGTAACCAAGCAGGGTATCAATCAAAATTTGATAATATTCTTTAACGGTCTTAGCATCTACACCACAGTCTCTAGCTATGTTTGAATAATTAACGATTTCGGCGTTGGAGTAAGTTACCGATTCTAAAAACCTAGTGAAATTACCAAGATTACGCACCAAGCCCTCAGCATAAATTTCTTCCTTGAGGTAATTCTCGACATAAGCCTGCAAATCCTGACGCGGATAATCTGACAGATAGTGTGCGGGTAATAATCCTTGATTAAAAGCTCTGAGTAAATCAAAGTCGTGCAATTCAATAAAACTTAAGGGAAAGAAATTCAAACCCCAAGCTCTACCACCCAGCAGATTAGCACCACCACGCTTAAGCTTGCGCGCACTAGAACCGCAAAGTATAAAATACGCTTCAGTGTTTTCAATTAACCAATGGATTTCATCTAAGAGCAGCGGTACTTTCTGCACTTCATCAATAATTATTGGTTGAGCAAGTTGCTGCTTCGTTAACGCCTGCACCTCTTCGCGCAATAAATATGGTTTCTCAGAAAACCTAATAAACAGTTCTGTACTGAGAAGATCAAAATACTTAGACTGAGGGTAATGCTTTTTGAGATAGCTAGTCTTACCGGTCTTGCGGGCCCCCCAAATAAATACAGTCTTACCTTTCGGTATTTTAGGAGCGAACTCCCGATTTATGGGCTGTTTTATGGAGTTCATTCCTGAATTATACCCAGTTTTTAGGAATAGGAGGTGGAATTAGCAATTTTTTGCTTATATTCGTTCTGACCTAGATTCCAGCCTGAAGTTAAATTTTAAGTAAATACAAATAAAAAGCCCATAATTGTAAGGTCATCTCGATCAAAAGGAGACCAGCAATTATGGGG
>JAYVUR010000266.1:0-9245 GCA_043787715.1 Candidatus Melainabacteria bacterium | reverse complement strand
GCTCTTCTATCGTTACAGTTGCCATCTGTAACCTATGACGTAATTAATTCAAAAAAGTGGCCGTATTAACAAAAACTTATCTTAGGGCTGAGTAGTCACCTTTAATTCAGACCTAACAAGAGATCTTAACCTCCTCTTAATCAAAACATTGTATACCCTCATTACAGGCACCTAAGGAGAATAAAATGACAGTAAACGGACTAACATCAGCCCAGTTAAATAAACAAAATACTATTGCAAACTTCAGGGATAAGCTACAACAAGATTTAAGCAACGGCACGCTTAATCCTACAGAGACTGCTGTTTTACAAGAACTTCAGATCTCAAGTGACACAACTGATAAAACACAAACTTTAATCAATACACTGACTGCAATACGAGATAACATTTCAAGTTATTTTAGCGGTAAGGGCAGACTAATTAAAACCCCAGATCTTAATGGCAACTCAAATACCGGCGATGACCTTAAAGCACTGCAAACCATATTGGGTTCACGTCATGCTACTGGACAACACAGAACCCCTGAAGATAGGATGCAAAAAAGAATCAAAGACTATGAGCAGCGCATAGCTAGCACAAAGGAATTATTAACTACTGCCAGCCCTGAACAAGCGGTAAGTCTTGAACGCAAGATTGCAAAATATGAAAACAGTCTCGCTAAGCTAAGAGATACTGTTGCTCCTGCAACCACTACCGTTACACCTGCAACCACTACTGTTGCATGCCCCGTATCAGACGAAAAAGAAGCTTTTGTTCAAAGTCTATACAAAAATATTCTAGGACGTAATGGCGAGGAACAAGGTGTTAATTATTGGAAAACGATGCTGGGTACTAAAACTCCAGCAGAAGTAACAGCCTTATTCACAACAGCTGCTAATCACGAGAAAGATATCGTAGTCCAAGATTTCTATAAAACCATGCTCGGTCGCACTGGCGAACAGCAAGGTGTAGATTACTGGAAAGCTCTTATTGGTGCAAATAGCCGAGACCAAGTTAAAGCAATGTTTGCTGAAGCAGCCAAAAGAGAAAAAAGAGAGCTCTTCATCACAAGTGGCGCCGATACGGCATCGGTCGCGTCATTCGATTCTTTAGTGGCTAAACACGTTTCACTAGAATCCTTAGATACCTTCACGAAATCAGTGCTTAATCCAAGATCATTCTGGTTAGGCCCAACGACAGGGTTTCAGGTAATGCAAGACATAAAAGGCGATTATCAGAAGCTCATCAACAGTGGTGCAAGCAAAGAATTAATTAATGCCTACACTAATATCGTAAACAATGGTGTCGACGGGCAGCCCGGCTTAGAAACTAATTCAGACCACGGCATGACAAGAAGCTGCTTCCTTGAACTTGCAACAACTACGGCATCAGGCTGGTCAAATCTGAAAACATCACTATCGGCAGATAGCTTGGTTGCCATTACTAAAGTTTACGATGATGCAACCAAAGGTAATTATATAAATGGTCAATGGCAAGGTCGTGACTTACCATATGAGGTTATAGGTCCGAGTGATCACGATGGAATAAATGCCTTGCTAAAAGACAACCCGAATATTACTGACAAAAAAGTCAATGAGTATATTGGTTGGGTTTACGCTAATAAAAATCTCTCTGCAGCTGAATATACGGCTAAAGCGATAGCGCTTAGATAAGACGTGCGAATAATATATAGTCAGTAATTTCCGCTTTGAAGCAGTCAAATCCTAGGAACCTGCATTAGTAGCAGGTTTTAGTAGTTTAAGCTAGCTGATTCTAATTTTTGCATAGCAGCAGCACCCTCTCCTTGAGAGGATCAAGAATATTGATCTTTGAATCAAGCACTCGACCAGCTGTGTAGCACTTTAGTTAAAAGCATTGTCCGCGAAGAAACTGGAACACAAGTAAAAAACTTCTAAATGCTTCCCACATAACTCTTCTTCTAATAATATTTCTAATTTGTTGAAAAATGTTGCAGCAAATTTCTTGAATTTGATCTACTAAAAAAACACTCATCATTATGATTGCCATATTATTTGATAAATTTTTTATGCCGTGACCATAATTATGTTCAAAATGGTAGCCTTGATTTTTTAGCGTGTTAAAAGTCTCGTTTTCTATCCCCCACCGTGCCCGAATGGCTTTCATTAGTTTAAAAACATTTTGTTTTGTGATTCTATGATTAGTAACCCAAGAAAAATGCTGAGTACCTTTTTTACTTATCTCCCAATATTTAATAAATCCAACTTTTAAATCATGATGAGTTTGGTTTAAAGACATGTCATTTGTAAATTCAAAATATGAGTCACGTCACCACCAAAGAATTCTTTCTTGTCAAAACATTCAAATAAATATTTATGATCTTTTGGCTTAGCACTAATAATGTAGTTAAAGTCCAATTGTAGAACTGGTTTTATCAATGGTCCTTTAGAAAACAGACCATCTGCAACTATGGTTACTTTTAGGTCAGGGTGTTTTTCTCGTAACAGCTTTAAAGTACGTCCAGCGACAAAAGATTGACCAACGCAATTGAACCCAATAAATCCAGGCAGCAATACATTCATTAAGATATAACCATATCAGGTAAGATCACATTGTTTGGATTAAATTCAAGGTGAATATTGTTAGCATATAGTGGCGGACGGGGAGGGATTCGAACCCTCGGTAGCTTGCGCTACGACAGTTTTCAAGACTGCTCCTATAAACCGCTCTGGCACCCGTCCATTCGATATTCTACACTATTGCCATACCCCTTTCTTTTTCTTTCAGAATTTGCGATAATTATGTCTATGGGGATAAGGGACACGATGAGCATTGGCTCAAATATAGTATTCATAAGGGTTTCATTAATTCTTACATTCTTGCTGTATGCAAGTGCTGCGCAGGCTTATGTAAATACTCAACTTAAAAACTTCTCACATCCCGAACCTTTTATAAGGTCAAGTACTAAGGTTGCTGCGGTCGTTATAGAGGAGCCGCGTTACGATCCCGGTGATGCGCTATTGTGGTCAGCACCGCCTTACAGGCAGTTAGCTAAGTCATTAGCTCTTGTTGAAGAGCAGCGACGCAAACAAGAAGCGCTAGCCTTATTAGTTGCTTCGGCTTACGAGCATAATATGCAGCTGGCTGCAGCCCGCAGCAAGCTCAAGCGCAGCCAAATCACTAAACTTGGTGCACAAATACTTGGCAAGCTTAATAGTGAATCTGGTTCTGAAGCTGAAACTTATATCCGCAAAACTATTAGTGAACTAAATAAGCAATTCAATATTTATAGTGAGAGTTATTTCAAATCTAGTCGTGAGCAAGAATGGCTGGCGCGCATAGAAACGGCGCGTGCGTATTTAGTCTACAACTGCTCGCAAGCAAGTCTTGATCAAGTAGATCAAATATATCTGGGGGACAATCATGAAATTATTAGCGATACTGTTTTGTAGTATGCTGGCGGCGAATGCTCAAGATCTGGCTTGGGCTAGTTTGGCTCTGATAGATCTTGGCACCATTATTAAGTCAGCACCGCTTGTTGGTGATACTAGCTTGTTAAGAGCCTATGCGCTTTCTGGCATGCAAGACGAAGAGACACGCAGTGTTATTGTCTTGCAGGGATTGAATAATTCTGGGCTAACTGATATTAATATAGATACTTACTCAGGCTTGGTGCACCTGCCTATAAGTCTTACAGAGACTAATACTGAAGATCAGATCATGAATACTGCTAAATCCAGATCTTGCATAATTAAGCAGTTTTATCCAGTTGAACTTGAGCGTAGTCTTGTTATTGAAGTTGATGCGCCGCTTAATGAATTTGTGCTTGCTGCTCAGCCTACTCTTGTTGAGTTGAGGCATTTGCATCAGGATAATGATCCTATGTATCTAAGAACCATAGTTTTGCAAGCTAAAGCTGCTGGCACTACTGATATAGTTATCGCTACCAAATCCAGAGTATATAAGTTGACCATAAAAATAGGAGGGACCCAAAATGAACATACAGAACGTATTAAGCTTGATGCTAATAGTTGTTTGCGTTAGTGCGGTGATGCTCGGTGGAGCATTGTGCGCACGCGCCGATGATCTTAAATATCAAGAACTAACAAGAGCGATGCCACCACGCACTAAAAGCTATCCAATACTTGAATCATTAGAGAAGCAACTCTACCCTAATCAGGATTTTCGCGAGGATGATCCAGGTAGAAGATTAGAGCGTCTTGAAATTGCGATGCTTGGAGCAAGGCAGTCTGGCACTATTACAGAGAGACTGGAGCGTTTGCGCAGAGAGGTGGCGAATTGGCAGATTGCTGCTGCACCGGCAGCTCAGCGTCAAACGCCGACACAACTGCGCGCGCAGGCTGATGATATTCCACCAGCGGAGCTCTATGCGCTTAAAGCTCAGGAGCGAACACAAATTGCTAATGAGAAGTTGAGATACTCTAAGCTTTTGATGGCTGATCGTAACCAAACTCGTTATGAGAATAATGTGATTAGAGTTGCTAATCCAATAGTGCAGCGTCTCGGTAAACGTACTATTGATGCGATGTTCGGGGGTTCGCAGCGATGAGGATAATATACGTGTGGATAATAATATTATCCACCTTAAGCCCAGCTTACGCTTACGGCTCAGGCAACACTATTTACGTTAAGCGTGAGACTACTAAGAAGCCATCATTGTTGGACCGTAAGTTCGTTTATAGGCAAGTCGAAGCTAGTGCTAGTTCGGCGCCAGTGACTACTAATCTTACGGCGATGCATCAACAGTATTCTAGTACTGTGACTAAGTCTGCAGCAGCACAGAAGCAAAATACCCGAGCTAGAGAAACTACTAAGCCGGCAAGTTCTGATAATTGGAATGATTTTGCTGTGGAGTCTGAATATGAGGAGTCGCGGAATGTAAGTGCGAAATTGATGTTGTAAAATGACTATGTGACTGACAAAGCCAACTATATCCGTGATCTATTCGGGCGCATTGCTACTAAATATGATCTGCTTAATGATCTTATGACGCTTAATATGCACAAGGACTGGAAGAAGCAGGCTATTAAATCTTGCCCGGTTGCTAAAGGCGCTATAGTGCTTGATCTCTGTACTGGTACTGGCGATATGGCGTTTATCTGGGCAGCTAAGCCGGAAGTGGCGCATGTGCTAGCGGTAGATAGCTCGAAAGAGATGCTAGATGTTGCTAGGCAACGCCAAGCTAAACTCCCTAAAAAAATCGCCGCAAAAATTAAATTTCAAGAAGCCGATGCTTTAATTTTGCCATTTGAGGTGGATAGTTTTGATGCTGTAACTGTGGGCTTCGGCTTGCGTAACGTTGCTGATCTTAGTAAAGCGATTAATGAAATTAAGCGTGTGCTTAAGCCGGGCGGCTATGCAGCTAGTTTGGATTTGGGGCATCCTAAGATCCCTATGGTTAGTGGCTTATACCAGAATATATTTCTTAAGCTTATCCCTAGTCTCGGTGCTGGTATTGCGCGTGACAAAAATGCTTATCAATATCTTGTTGACTCACTTAAAACTTGGCCTAAGCAGAAGGATCTTACTGATATGTTCTGGAATCAGGGTTTCAGTCGCGCTTATTATAAGGATTTAATGCTCGGGACTATTGCTATAGTTACTGCCCGTAACTAACTGCTTCAGTTGTTTTGTTTAGCTTAGATTCAGTAATGTATGAACCTACATACTCGCCATCTAAATATTGTTTGATCAAGCTTTTGGCTTTTAGTTTACCGTCTTTGTCGAAAGCAAATCTATCTACAGATTCTACGTACCAGTATTTGCCATCTTTGTAGAGTTTGTTAGATCTTTCCCATGAGATTTGATCATCGTTAGAAATATTAATATTAGAATTTTTTACTAGTTGCCAATCATTGGCTTTCCAGCTTGGATAGAGTATGCCATTAGTGTCAGCCACGTTAAGCTGAGATTCTGCTGCTTGTCCTATTTTGACATAAGGACAGTCAGACCATGTGACTTCGGTCGCTACGTTCCAGTCGCCGACAAGCTCAGATCGGTACTGCTCTTTAGAGACGCCAAGATGGAAGGCCGCGGCTTCTGCTTTAAGGCTAAAGCTTGAAATCAAGACTAATACAAATATTAGCCACCCAATTGATCGAGACACACCGTACATACCTAGATTAATCGGTGTAGTTGAGGGTTTTCTAAATAGCTGAAATTACCTAAAACCTAGAATGCTCTAGTACTTTATCCGCCCCATAAAATTCCCCAGCAGGAATTTTTTCAATAAGAGTGAATAATAATTTGCGTAAATTCTCGATATTATTCGCGAAGACATCCATCACCGCAGCGTGACTCACGGGTTCAGTGCCAGAAACTACGCCGCTATCATAATCGGTGATTAGAGAGATGTTGACACAAGCCATACCAGCTTCGCGCACCAAATGCGCTTCTGGGTATTGAGTCATATTAATTACTTCCCAGCCCATTTTGGTGAACCACTCTGATTCAGCTTTAGAGCTGAAGCGCGGACCTTGAATAACTACTACAGTGCCTTTCTCGTGTACTGGAATTGAGTGTTGCTTAGCAGCAGCGATAGCCAGCGCGCGCAGCTCTTCAGTGTAAGGATAGGCAGCGCTTACGTGAGTTGCGATTGGTCCATCGAAGAAAGTGTCAATGCGGCTATTGGTTCTATCCACCCACTGATCAGCGATAACGAAACTACCGGGAGCTACATGCTTCTGCAAGCTACCAGCAGCGCAAGGACATATAACTGTAGAACAGCCAAGAGTTTTCATTGCCCAAACATTGGCGCGGTAGTTAATCTTGTGCGGGGGTATTCCGTGTTTGCGGTTATGACGTGGCAAGAAGGCTACGCGTTTGCCAGCATGGGTGCCTATGAACAGTGAGTCGGATGGAGACCCATAAGGAGTCTCTACGGTCACTTCTTCTACACTTTCTAGGAAGCTGTATAGTCCGCTACCACCGAAAATACCAATATCTGCTTTAGCCTGAGTCATGAGATCGGATTTTATTATAGCGAAAATATGACATAAGTCATGTTTTCGCGCTCTCCACCACGAGTGCACCCTCTAGGCTACCACCCCCTCAAATTAAAATATTATTACAAATTGACCTTAGCCAGTCTATGGATTGCTTCGCTTCGCTCGCAATGACGAAACTGCTTGCATTTCCTCGCTTGAAAGTCATATAATTAGCAGTCTATGAGAACTTACGAAATATACGTACACCTTGATCCAAGCCTCGGCGAGGGCGGCGCAGAAAAAGCACTTAAAGAAGTGGAAGCGCATCTTGCTAAAGAAGGTGGCACTATCGTTAACAAGGACAATAAAGGTATCCAGAGACTTGCTGCGCCAATTGGCAAAAACAAAGACTCTGTACAAATATTACTTACTGTTAAAGCTAAGCCAGAATCTATTCAAGAGTTCAGAAGACAGGTCAATCTACTTGATACTGTTCTTCGTGCAGGCATTTTTGCGGCTGAAGAAGCTGTTGCTGCGTAACTCTAGTCGGGGATAAAATAAAAAGGACAATATGACACTATCAAGCATCACGTTATCAGGCAGCATCTCTAAAGATGCCGAGCAGAGATACACACCTAACAATAATTCGGTTATCAGTTTTATGATGACTATTCTTCGCTATGAGAGTAGGGAGAAGGTGGAGAAATCATACCCAGTCAAAGTTAATCTTTGGGGTGATAACTACACTGAACTTCTCGACAGATTGAAAGCGGGCGCTCGCGTTATAGTAGGTGGTAGATTAGAGCTTGATCAATATCAAGATCGCGCTGGCAAGAACGTTAGAGTAGTAGTGGTGGAAGCTAATACTATTCATCTCATCGATTCACTTAAGAATGTTAGTGCTGGTCAGCCAGTGGATATGGGTATGGATATGGCTATGGCTAGTTCTGGTGCCGCTGCGGTCTTGGAGGACATTAATCCAGCTGCTTCTGAAGAAATACCGTTCTAATATCCAGAAACAATCTCAGCTGGACTGCGCATCGCGGTATCAACTCTTGCTATGAATTTGTTGATACTGCTGCTCAGCTGATCGAATATAGATGCTTGCTTAGGAGCTAGTACGCGGCGCATGTCGCGCTCGACTGGTTGTATCATGCTGCGCTCATTAGCTTCGTAAGCTAGGTTGCTAGCAGCTATGCGCGAGAAATAATTAGCTCTAAGCAGCATTTTCTCTTCTGTAAATTTATCGATATCACTTATGAGCAGCTCATTGCGCATGGTCATATTGGTGTTAATAAGTGAGATTATAAAAATACCGAATAATACGGCGAGGACAATAAAATTAGCTTTGCTGATGCTCATGTGTTTTGATGATTGCGGCTCTGAGTTTGGCGCTGCGAGATCTAGGGTTAATCTCTTCTTCTTCGCTTGAGGCCACTACTGGCTTCTTCGTGATTATGCTGAACTTGTCTCTTTGCCTGAAACAATGCTTAACTAAGCGATCTTCCTGTGACTGAAACGATATGACGACGACACGGGCATTAGGTTCCAGTATCTTGGGAATAGCTTCTAATACGGCTGCTAAGGCTTCTAGTTCATGATTGACATAGACACGCAGCGCTTGGAAGGTTCTAGTCGCTGGGTGGATTTGAAAGGTTTTGCGCGATTTTGTCTTTTGGACATAAATACGCTTCACTAGTTCAGCAAGTTCGATGGTGTTGTGCAGCGGCCTTGCGTTAACTATGGCTCTGGCAATATACCGAGAGAACCTTTCGTCACCGTATGTATACAGAATATCAGCGATTTGCGGCTCTGGGTAGGAGTTGAGCAGATCAGCTGCCGTGAAATCCTGACTCTGATCCATGCGCATATCTAGGGGCGCATCCTTGGAGAAACTAAAACCCCTATCAGCTTGGTCGAACTGCATGGAGCTGACTCCAAGGTCTATTAAGACGCCGCCATCGATTTTAAACTCGGGGTCTTGATTCTTAAGTTCTTGGCATAGTGCTTCTAAATCAGCGAAATTGCGCTGTATTAGCTGCCAGTTCTTATATCCATGTGGGTTAAGAGTATTGGCATTGCTTGTGACTAAGTCAATTGCGTTTTGGTCTTGATCTAGAGATATTAGCTTGCCCCTGTCTTGGAGTCTCTCGGCTATGGCGCTAGAATGCCCGCCCGCACCGAGGGTGCAGTCGATATAGGTTTTGCCAGCTGTAACGGCTAAGTATTCGAGGCACTCGTTTAAGAGTACGGATTTGTGCTCGGTGAGTGGTGGCATGGAAGTTTTAATTGTGCACTATCGACGTCAAGCGCATAATCGACACTTAAGTGTCGATTATG
>JAYVUR010000265.1:0-4072 GCA_043787715.1 Candidatus Melainabacteria bacterium | reverse complement strand
AAATCGGCGAAGTGCATGAAGGTACTTCTGTTACCGACTGGATGGAACAGGAGAAGGAACGTGGCATTACTATTACGGCAGCTGCGATCTCTACTGAGTGGAGAAACAAATACATCAATCTTATTGATACCCCGGGACACGTGGATTTCACTATTGAAGTTGAGCGTTCAATGCGCGTGCTTGATGGTGTTGTAATCGTTCTATGTTCAGTCGGTGGCGTGCAGCCGCAAACTAAAACTGTTTGGAGACAAGCAGATCGCTATAAAGTTCCGCGTATAGTTTTCGTTAATAAGATGGACAGATCTGGTGCTGATTTTTTCCGCGTAGTGAAGCAGCTTAAGGATGACGTGAGAGTCAATGCCCATCCGCTTCACGTGCCTATTGGTGCTGAAGATGAATTCAAGGGATTAGTGGATCTTCTTGAGAAGAAAACCTATATCTATAATAACGATCAAGGTACAGACACTAGTACTACTGACGGATTCCCAGCTGATCTTGCTGATAAATGTGTTGAACTTAGAACGCAATTAATTGAGTCTATCGCAGAGAATGACGAGAAGATGATGACTAAGTATCTTGAAGAAGGTGAAGATGCCTTCACTGAAGATGAGCTTAAGCAAGGTCTTCATGACGCTGTTACTAAGCTTCAAGTAGTACCGGTACTTTGCGGTTCAGCGTTCAAGAATAAGGGCGTACAGAAATTACTCGACGCTATCGTTGATTACCTGCCTAACCCGCTTGAGGTTTTGCAAATCAAGGGCATAGACAAGAATGGTGAAGAAGTCACGCGTAATTGTGATGATAATGAACCGATGGCTGGACTTGCCTTCAAGGTAATGACTGACCCATTTGTGGGTAGATTGACTTTCGTTAGAATGTACTCTGGTGTGATTAGCGCTGGTAGCTATGTATACAACTCATCGAAGGATAATAAGGAGCGTGTATCGCGCCTAGTTAAACTCCAGTCTGATCAGCGTAATGAAATTCCTGAAATTAGAGCTGGTGATATTTGCGCGGTAGTTGGCTTCAAGGATACTACTACTGGTGACACTCTCTGTGATGAGAAGAAGCAAGTGATTCTTGAGTCGCTGCATATTCCTGAGCCGGTGATCTCTGTTGCTATTGAACCTAAGACTAAGGCTGACCAAGAGAAGTTATCACTTGGTTTGCAGAAACTTGCTGAAGAGGATCCGACATTTAGAGTTAAGGTTGATCATGAAACCAGTCAGACTATCATCTCTGGTATGGGTGAATTGCACTTGGAGATTCTAGTTGATCGTCTAAGAAGAGAATTTAAGGTAGAGTCTGATGTGGGTAAACCGCAAGTAGCTTACAGAGAGGCAATCAGAGCTAAAGCTACTGCAGATGTTAAATATGCGAAACAGTCTGGTGGTAAAGGTCAATATGGTCACGTTGTGATTGATTTCGAACCACTTGCAGGTGGTAAGGATGAAGAAGGCAAGGATCTGCCCACCTTCGAATTTGTTAATAAGATTGTTGGTGGTGTTATTCCTCGTGAGTTCATACCTGCTGTTGAGAAAGGACTTAAACAAGCTGTTGGTAGTGGTGTTCTTGCTGGCTACGAAGTAATCGGTGTCAAAGCCACTCTGGTACACGGTTCTTACCACGACGTTGACTCTTCTGAGATGGCCTTCGGTATCGCAGCATCTATGGCATTCAAGGAAGGTATGCACAAAGCATCTCCTTGCTTGCTTGAACCTGTGATGAAGGTAGATATTGAAGTACCTGAAGCATTTATGGGTGATGTGATTGGTGATATTAGCTCACGTCGCGGTCGTGTTGAGAAGATGAGTACTAATCTTGGTCTATCTTTCGTAAGCACTTTCGTGCCATTAGCTAATATGTTCGGTTACGCAACTGATATTCGTAACAAAACCAAAGGTCAAGGTACTTTTACTATGGAGTTCGCTAACTACGAAGAAGTTCCACCTAATATAGCTACTGAGGTTACTAAGGCTAGAGCTTCTGTGGCGGCGCGTTAACCTGCCCCTAAAATAAGGCAGTATTAGATTCTAGTGCATGTAGTGCTAGCCTATGATGCTCTTTGCACTCATAATTTACTAGGCGAGCATGTTTAATTCCAGTTGCTGCTTTAAGTGCAACGAGGTATTCTTGCCCCATAGATATTGGTACTATTGGATCGTCTTGGGCGTGATGTATGACTGCTGACTGTGCTTTAATATCACGGCAAAGTTCTAGTGATTTGAGTGGGCTGACTATTTCTACTAGCTTGCCTTTAAGCATCCAATTAAGCAGCCTAAATAAAATAGTGCTTTTGGTTTTAATCTCTGGGAAGCGCTCTAACACTGGTGGAGAGTAGAGGTGGAAGCTTTTCCATGTTTTTTCTGGTTCACGCCGCCCGAGTAGTCCTAGTGCAACAGCAGTCATGGCTGCGCCCAGTGATGCTGCTGAGATATTAATTTCGTTAGGGTCTATTTGTTTATGCTGTAAGTATCTAAGTGCTTCGGTTATTGCAGCTACAACTGAAGCTTGATTGATATCACCAGAATTGCCCTGTTCACCTGGAAAATTAATTAGACAGACCGCATGATCTCTCGCAAGTAAATGCAGCGCTGGTTCCACGCCGGCGCCTATACCATTGCCCCGTCCGTGGACAAGTAGATGGCAGTCTCTTGGTGCGTGCGGTTTTGCAAAAATTATTTGCATGCTACCTATATTGGTTAAAGGTTGCCTTACGATAAACTCTTTATAAGCTCCTTTTTTGGCAATAGCTTCATAGGCTGCTTCGGCGCCCTGCACGTGAGCAGGTAGTGGAGCAAAAGCAAGTCTAGTCGCTAGTTTTGCCAATAATTGCATCTAGATAAGATTATAGCAGTGTTCGAATATTATTATTATATTATTATAACAAAATCTAACTTCTGAATGTTACAATCGCTTCTGTGCCACGCGTACTTGTTATTGATAATTACGATAGCTTCGTTTATAACCTAGTGCAGTACTTGGCTGAACTGGGTGCTGAGACCGTGGTTATCCGCAATGATGAACCTATATCGCAAGTAGAAGAAATTAAACCGAGTCACATACTTATATCTCCGGGTCCGGGCAAACCTGCTGGTGCTGGTATCTGCATAGAAGTGATTAAACATTATGCCGGCAAGATACCTATACTCGGTGTTTGTCTTGGGCATCAAGCTATTGGTGAAGCGTATGGCGCAGCTGTTGTTAAAGCGCCCTATCTTATGCACGGCAAGACTAGCCGTATTAAACATCATGGTGGAGATTTATTTAAGGATATCCCTGAGGAGTTCACGGCTACTCGCTATCATTCACTAATAGTAGATAGAGCTTCAATAGTCGAAGGCACACTTAAGGTGGATGCCGAGACTGAAGATGGGCTGGTGATGGCTGTTTCACACGCTACAGTGCCTGGACTTTATGGCGTGCAGTATCACCCAGAATCTATACTCTCTGAGTACGGGCATAAGATGCTGGAGAATTTTTTAAGCAGCGTCATTGCGAGGAGCGAAGCGACGAAGCAATCCATATCATGAGGGTTTTAGGCGTCAACACCGGCACCTCAGTAGATGGAGTAGATCTCACTCTTATAGAGTGGAGCCTTGAGAATTTAACTAATTATCGTATTTTACGTTCGGCTTCTTATGCTTTTGATGCAGATCTGAAACTGGCAGTTGAGAAGTTAATTAATTTACAACAAGCAAGCCTTGAAGAGATTTCGGATCTTAACTTCGCTTATAGTAAGTGGCTGGCTAATATTATTAATGATTTTAAGACTAATGGTGCTAAGAGTCCAGCGGTGAGGCAGTTCCAGCTAGATTATGATGAAGATGGCAATCCGCGCGCCGAGATAGAACTTATAGGTATGCACGGGCAGACTATTTATCATGGGCTCAAAAGCACTTGGCAACTGGGTGATGGTTCTATAGTTGCTAAGCTTACAGGTATTAATACTGTTAGTGATTTTCGTCCGGCTGATATGGCGCTAGGCGGGGCGGGCGCGCCCTTGACTAGCTACCTTGATGAGAAGCTGATTCGCAGTAAATATCAAGAAGAGACTATCGCTACTCTTAAT
>JAYVUR010000264.1:0-4282 GCA_043787715.1 Candidatus Melainabacteria bacterium | reverse complement strand
TGGGCGAAACACTCACTAACCACGTTAGCAACCTAATAGCTGGACTCAGATCTGCTAATCCAGACTTCCTGAGAAATGAAAGCACTAAGCTAATATTAGGGCTAACATCGGCAGAAAGCGTCTCAGCTGAAACAGGGATTCCTAGTAGCGCTCTAGCCAAACCAATTTTTACTGATACGTTAACACGGGAACAAATAAAAGCAATTCATGCTAGAATTCATGCACAAAAAATATATCAAAAAATCTTCTATACGCATCCAACTGATGAGCAGTTTGACACAGCACACTATGAATACTGTGGGTATGACAGGACTGTTTCACGACAGCTTGCAAAAGTTACCATAGAGGCACGGACTAAGTTACCGTCAGAACTTGAACTAGCTGAGCAAACGAACATGAGGCTCAAACATCTTACCCAATTAGCAAATGGTCCATTCCAAGAATTACTAGGTTTCATAGACGCTAAATGTCAGCTGAAATATGCTGCTGATGATGGGCTTCGCTTTCATCCCACCACAGCTGAAGACACTGAGTTCATACTATTTGATCAAACCTATGGTGGCGGTCTACAATTAGTGATTCCAGTAGCAAAAACTGGTGATCGTCAGATTTATCAGATACCGACAGTGCTAGGACGATCTATCATAGAAAAGTATAGACCGCAGGTTGAGGAATTGAGAACTAAGATCTGTGATCAACTAGCCAACACTTTAACTATAGAGAAGAACGCTAAAGATCAGTCAGCAGGAGCTCAAAACGAAGACGAATTTGAAATAACGGCTGGAGATGCTGGGAAATTTCATATTTATAATCATACTACTAGAGAGGGGTGTACTCTTAAACCCGGACAACATTCAGTCTACGATACTCTGGTTAAAAGGCTTACGCCTCCGCAATAATCCCGAACGAAGCGATTAGCAACAGACAAACAAAAAATATCAGATAAAAAACTATATTATTGAATAATACATCAACATTAGTTTTCTCTTTAATAGCAGACTCAGCCATAATTATTTAGTCTCCTTAGCGAGTTCATCAGCGACATGTGATTTAAACTCTTCAATACGATCTTTAAAGGTACTAAGTTGCACTTCTGACATCCATAGTCCTCTTAGACGCTTCTTCGGTACTGATTTTTTGATTACTGGCGGGCGCTTACCTAGTAGGCGTTCGCGGCAGAACTTATTACCCTCACGGAAGTGACAGTCTCCGATTTGGCAGCCCATCACTATAGTGCCGTCAGCACCAGCTTTGAAGGCTGATTCAATCATGCGCGGTTGTATCATGCCGCTGCATGGTACTTGCACCACTTGGCAGTTATCCACGCCCTTGAGATGAGTTTTATTCTCAAGCTGCCCATCGAGATTCACGCTGCGCTTGCAGGCGATTACTACTATTTGAACTTGGTCTGCTGATTTAGCTGTATCTACCATAAATCTCCTATTTAGTTAGAGCAATCCTTATATCATCCATCACCACTGGTGAAGTGAGTGTCGGTATCTCGATCGCATCGAAATTACAAGCACCCACACAGAGTCCGCACTCTGAACATCTATCACTGACTACCACTGCGATCTCCTTATAACGGCTACCATCAGTGCGCGGCGCCATGTAGATAGCCTCGTAAGGGCAATCTACAGAACATAGTTTGCAGCCGACACAATGATCAGCATCTACGTAAGCAGGCTCTCTATCACCGCCATCAATGAAGTTCGGCAACAATACTACAAGAGTAGTAACGCCAAGCAAGGCAATCCAAGTAATGCCATTACCAAGCGCGTCTATTACAGGGAATATCCACAGATAGAACCAATCCATGGCGAAGTATTGCGGCACTGCTGTAGTAATAGCTTCTGGTCCAGAAGTCGCTGGATAAAGCCCTGCTGTAATTAATACAGTACCCATAAGAAGGGCGCCAATCCCCCAAGTAACATTCACTACTGGACGAGAGATGCGCATATAGTGCACCCAAAGCATCACTAATAATGCAAAAGACAAACCGGTATGCAAGAAGAAAGCCATAGCCATGGTGTAATTAGAAATTACATCATCATTAACGAAGCCTCTTGCCATACCAGCACCTATAAGCGGTACTGAATTAAGGAAGTCAGTCATCTTCATGACAATAAGGTATGAACGCTCGTCCCAGACTAGGATATAGCCAGAGATACCGATCATCGTCATCATAAAGAATAAAGCGATACCAGAGTACCAAGCAATAATGCGGTACTGTCTGTATCTATCAGTGAAATAAACTCTTAATGCGTGAAGCAAGACTGAGATAAGCATGCCATCAGCAGCGTATCTATGGATACCACGAATCATATCACCGAAGGCTACCTTACCAGTGATATATTCAACAGAAAGATAGGCACCTTCAAGAGTCGGCATGTAATAAACGAAAAGTAGCAATCCTGAAAGCAGTAAAACCCACAAGAAGAAATTCGGTAGGGCACCGTGATAATAAAGTACATTCTGCTCAGAGCCTAAAGTCTTGTTGAGGAGATCTTCAATCCTGAGAAATATTTTTTGACCTTGTCTTACTATTGAATTAAACAATCTGCATTCTCCTCATCTCTTAAACTGGGTCACTCACCTCATAACTCACACTAGGTTTGCGGCAAGCGATAAAAATACTAAATCCAGAAACAACTAAAGCTATGCCATAACAAATCGCATACTTAAGTGTGGTGATTTGTGGATGTGACATAGGGTCTATGTGTAAACCAGCTAAGCCAATAATCTTATTGATAATAGCTATATTATTAAGACTGCCAGCATCGAAATAAGATTTATCGGCGCCCATCAATTCGAAATAACCCATAGCTCCAAACATAGCCCCAAATACAGCTAGATTAGCTAAAGCTATTAATCCTGCGATTATAATAAAATTATTATTGCATTTGTTATTCATGATATTCCTCCAAGGCTTGGGGATCCTTCGCTGCGCTCAGGATGACGTATGACACGCTCAGCATGACGTGATCTTAAGAAATATTCAAAAAGACCGAACTTCGAGCGTAAATTCCCAGCGGCTTTCTCATCGACATAAATACAAAATGCCATATATACAATAGACGCAATAAACAAAGCTAAGTTGCTAAGGCTAACAATATATCCTTGACTATCTTGTCCGCGCTCGAAGTAAGTATCAGCATTGAAGAAGCCTGATAAAGACAGAGTCGCAATCAAGAATACAAGAGCATAACTATAAGAAAACTTCTTCTTAATCATTAGCTTTTAGCCTCCTCTGTAACTTTCTTGCAGCATTTAAGCTCATTAAAATAAGTAATAAGCATCAATAGCGCGAAGCCTCCGTAGAATATCCATCTTCTACCCCAAGGACCATCAGCGAAGAAGCTATCCTTCAGCAAGCCTTCAAGCGGTAATCCGAAATAAGGCAATGTATGAATTCGTGCCAAATAAAGAAACTGGAACAAAGTATATATAGCGAAGAGCTTCCAGCGGTTACGACCATTCTGCAATTCAGAGAAATAAACTCCAACGGCAACAATCATAGTGCTACCAAAAACCCAATAAGGAGGATCGGTATTAATGTTCGCAATATTCATGATGATAAGAGCAGAGAAGGCAATAGTATTAAGTGCTCCCATGACACAGAGCGATAATATAATCGGTCTTCTACTGATCTTAGTTTCTTTACTAGTATCAAAGAACGGCGTGAATAATACGGTAGCTGGAATTAGCATAGTAATGAAAGTAGCTAAGACTGGCTCAATATATTTATACATCTGATAAAGCGCAAGGAAGTACCAGTCAGAAAGAATAGGCAATGGAGTAACCGCAGGATTAGCTCTAGCTCCCATCTCTGCTGGGAATACAGTCGCTGCCGCAGCTATCATCGCTATAACAAGGAAACCCTCTGACCAAGGTATATTGAAGCGTTTCTTCTTGTTGCTATAGAAATACAACTCAACTACTATTAGTCCAAGCGTAGAAAGCGCCATATGCATAGAATAGAATCTAGTGATGGTCGCTTGTCCAATAGCACTGCCGCCAAGCAAGATCTGCTGAGTTACCATACCAAGGTTGAGATTGACATAGTTATTAAGCAGTTTCATATCCCAGAGTATGCCAGTACCCGGAAGTGAAGTCGGTATACCAAGCTCAAGCATCTTTTTAACCACTGTCGAACCCAAGAAGGCAAGATTAAGTCCGAATTGATCCATGTAACCCGGGAAAGTAGCGAAAACCTTAGTAGCCCAGAACGCTCTCTGGTTCCAGATTAAGAGATAGCCAGATAGTCCTGAGTAAAAACCTA
>JAYVUR010000263.1:0-1637 GCA_043787715.1 Candidatus Melainabacteria bacterium | reverse complement strand
TAGTAATAGTTATCATCAAAAGCAAAGAATAACTGAGTCTGAGCACCAGACATAAGGAAAGTCTTGCACATAGAAATATTCTCAGGGAAACCACGCAGCTTAGAACGACGGACAATCTTAATACCATAAGTCTGGCCAGGCACAAGAGCGCCAGCAGCAGCAGACTCTGTAATAGTAACACCAGTTAAACCGCCGGGAGCGGCACCGGCAGCAATAGCAGCAACCTTTGTACCAAACAAAGTAAAGACAGGAATAAAGTTAGTCTCAATCCAAAGACAACCAGCCCACTTACCAATAGCACCAACAGTAACGCCAGCACCCTTCTGGTTATACACGTTATTCTGAATGAACGTACCGTAGTTAACGTTAGGACGAAGAATATCCTGCTTAATCTCAGGCCCGACAATAGCAATATAAGTCATCTCACTATTGTAGTTATCACCGTCGTTCTCCTTACTGTCTTCACGATTAACACCCATAGGCGAAGCGCCAGCGCGAGTAAGAGTAACGTTAGCTTTACCAATAACATCGTTGTTGATAATATTGCTAGCGATAATCGAAGAACGAGCAGCAACAGAACCATCAAAATACTGAATACCAGTACCAGCTAACATAACCAAAGTAATCTCACGGTCAAGCACACGAGCAGCGTTATCAGCCAGTAACTTACGCGCTTCCTGAAGTAAAGGATGCTTAGTAGTAAGCTGCACAATATCAGTAAGAATAACGTAATCTCCCCACTGGTCAAGCTGCACAGTAACTTCTTCAAGCTCAATCATAGACGGGTCAGGAGTAACACCTTCAGTAAGAGAAGACACCGGAACAATCATACGTTTATAACGAACCATATATGCAATATCACCAGCACCTTCGCGCATAGGAAGATTATCACAAACAGCATTCATAACCAGCTTGTTATAACTACGATCTAACAACTTAGCGACCAGGTATTTTTCCTGGTCTTTGGAAGTAATGCTTTTAGTGATGTTAGCCATTGCGTGTGTCCTTTATTACTATAAGTTACTACTTACTCTTCTTCCCAAAAACCAGCAATACGCTCGTTATGAATAGCATCATCAGATTCGTAGTGAGCAATCTGCTGAGCGCGAGTCATACGGTCAAAATTAACAGGCCGTGCTTTAGGTGCGGCAGGCTGACGGCTTCCACCATTAAGCGTAGTGGGACCTCCCCTATTCTGATGCTGTCCAGGGACAGTACCTTTAAAAGTACCATTACGCACAGCTTCACCAATAGCAAAATCTGCTGCTTCGTTAGCAGTGAGAGGAATACCTTTAGCTCGGTTACCCTTAAAGATATCCTGTGCACGTTTAGCAATAGTAGGGTCAATACCTGGAATAGCAGAAATAGAAGCAGCTTCCTGCTCTAACTGCATACCAGCAAACCGCTGCTCTTGCTGCTTAAGCTGCTGCTGGAAATTATTATTCATATCAGCCATAACACCTTTAATTGCCCTTGCAGTCTCAGGTGCAAAATCAGCATACGGGTCAGTAGCAGCTACAGGAGCCTGCTGAATAACAGGACGCTGCGCCACCTGCTGCACAGTCTGCGCTAACTGAGCATTCTGCTGAGCTAACTGTGCATTCTGAGCCTGCATAGCTTCAAACATCTTCTGATAA
>JAYVUR010000262.1:0-2101 GCA_043787715.1 Candidatus Melainabacteria bacterium | reverse complement strand
ATTGCTAGAATATTATACCCTGTTTTGCTAGAGAATATAGCATGGAATTGCTAGAGAATATGACATATAACTGCTAGACAATATGACCCTTTTTGCTCTGCTACCATATATATGTGCCTACTACCCTCACCAATGACCTTATCCTGAGAGCCGCCGCCGCTAAGCCCGTAACTAGACCACCAGTCTGGATGATGCGCCAAGCTGGACGCTATCTACCTGAGTATCAGGCTGTGCGCGCGCAGGCAGGTTCGTTCTTAAGCTTGTGCAAGAACCCTAAGCTGGCTGCTGAAGTTTCTATTCAGCCTTACGAGATACTTGGTGTTGATGCGATTATCATGTTCTCAGATATTTTGGTTATCCCAGAAGCGATGGGTGCGCCGCTGACCTTCGATAATGGCGGACCGAAATTCACTCAGCCAATTAGAACTGAAGCTGATATTAATAAGCTATTAGATTTATCTAAGCAAGAGCTTAGTACTAAATGTGATTTTGTATTTGAGACCTTAGATCTTATTCAAGAGCAAGTACGCGGCGAAGTGCCAGTGCTAGGTTTCGCTGGTGCGCCGTGGACACTTGCTAGTTATATGATAGAGGGCGGCGGCTCTAAGAACTTCGAGAATATCAAGCAGCTAATGTATTCAAACCCTGTCTTGATGCATAGTTTGCTAGCTAAGCTTACAAGAGCTGTAACCGAGTATTTAAGTATTAAGATAGAGCATGGTGCAGCTTTAGTGCAACTTTTCGACACTTGGGCTTCAGCGCTTGATACTGATGATTACGAGAATTTCGCACTGCCTTACCAGCAGATGATTGTGAGCGAATTGCATCGCCGTCACCCAGCAACTAAAATCACTCTCTACGTGAATGGTGTGACTCATGTTTTCGAGCAGATGATAGCTTCAGGTGCTGATGTACTCAGTGTAGATTGGCGCATGGATTTAACTGAAGCCTTCGAGCGCGTGCGCGGACATAATATTAGTATCCAAGGTAATCTTGACCCTTGTTTTCTCTTGGGTTCTGATGAGCTGATAGTCACTAAGACCATATCTATGCTTGAAGCAGCTAGAGCAGGTATAAGTTCGCAGAACGGCTATATAGCTAATCTTGGACATGGTATTATTCCGCAGGTGCCGGTTAAGAGTGCGAAATTGTTTATTGATACGGTGAAGAATTTTAGTTATTAGCATTGCTATAATGCTTGTATGCCAATTAAGCTCACTAATAGAGAAGAGCTAGAGAGTTTAATCACCAAATACGGCGGCGCTGTGCCGCGCTACACCAGCTACCCGACCGCGCCTGAGTGGAAACAAGATTATAATCAGGAAGTTTTCGAAGAAGCGATTATTAGATCTAATCAGATTAATAAACCGCTATCTTTATATCTGCATATTCCGTTTTGTGAGTCGCAGTGTTATTACTGCGGCTGCAATATTATTATTTCGCCGCAGCATGGCATTGAAGAACAGTATCTTAATAGACTCAAAGAAGAAATTAGTTATTTAGCGGCTGAAGTGAGCGCAGATAGAGAAGTCTTGCAGATTGCTTTTGGTGGCGGCACGCCGACTTACCTCACCCCCGAGCAGCTCTTAGACCTTTGCAAGCATATTCGTGTGAGTTTTAATTTGCGCAAGACTCACCATGACAAGCGCGATGAACATGAGTACGCCATTGAGATAGATCCGCGCGTCACTTCTGTTGAGCATCTTCAAGCGATTTATCAATCTGGTTTTAATCGTTTGAGTATGGGTATTCAAGATTTCAACCACGAGACCCAAGAGACTATTAATCGTATTCAGCCTTATGAACTGGTGGCTAATATCGTGAAGGCTGCTCGCGAAGAGGGCTTCAGGAGTGTTAACTTCGATCTTATTTATGGTTTACCGCATCAGACTCTAGAGACTTTCACTGATACTATCAAGCAAGTTATTAAGATTAAACCAGAGCGCATCGCACTATTTAACTACGCGCATATTCCTAGTATTTTCCCTTTTCAGGCTAAATATATTGGCGATGATACTTTGCCAGACCAGAAGACTAAGATGGATATCTTCGATATGGCAGTCTCCAAGCTTGCTGAAGCTGGCTATGTTTTTATTGGGCT
>JAYVUR010000261.1:0-3450 GCA_043787715.1 Candidatus Melainabacteria bacterium | reverse complement strand
CACCACCGATATAAAGCACTGGGCGTTTAGATTTGAGGATTTTTTGCGCAGCGAGTTGGATCTGTTTAGGATTACCTCTAAGTTTAGGTTTGTAGCCGCGGATATTAGGTCTAAAATCAGCCGTTATATTATTCTCAGCTGTAACAGCATACTCACCATTCAGAACATCCTTAGGCATATCAACTAAAGTAGGACCAGCCCGGCCAGTACCAGATATATGAAAAGCATTCGCTACTGCCAGAGCTAGGTCACAAGGACGCTTAACAAGGTAACTATGTTTAACTATTGGATAAGTAATACCAGTGATATCAGCCTCTTGGAAAAAATCAGTACCAATACCAAAAGTCGGCACCTGCCCAGTAAGACAAACTATCGGCACTGAATCCATGTAGGCATCAGCGATTCCTGTAACAAGATTAGTACTACCAGGTCCGCTTGTAGCAAGGACTACGCCACATCTACCACTGACCTGCGCATAACCTTCAGCAGCATGACAACCACCTTGTTCATGGCGCACTAAGATATGCAAGAGTTCAGTTTCACTATAAAGTTCATCATAAAGCCCCAGCACCACTCCACCTGGATAACCGAAGAAACGCTTCACCCCCTGGCGGCGCAATTCTTTAAGAAGAGCCTTAGCACCAGTAGTTAATTCTGCACTCAGCTCAGAACTGCCCGGCAATTCAGTTGCGACTTTTGCGTTTTTGCTTTGATTAAACATTAGGCTTCAATATCAGCAAATAGTGCTGAAGACAAATATCTCTCACCATTAGATGGAATAATTACGACTATCATTTTGTTTTTATTCTCAGGACGCGCAGCCAGTTCAAACGCTGCTGCCAAGGCTGCTCCAGATGATATACCACAAAGTATCCCTTCTTCAACCGCTGCTCTTCTAGCTGTAGCCATAGCAACAGTACTCTCTACTTGTATAACTTCATCAACTATAGATTTATCAAGATTGTCTGGAATAAAACCAGCACCAATACCTTGAATCTTGTGCGGACCTGGTTGTCCGCCAGAAATCACTGGTGATTCCTTCGGCTCGACTGCAACCATCTTGACAGTTGGCTTACGTGATTTAAGAACTTTACCGATTCCAGAAATAGTACCGCCAGTACCAACACCAGCAACAACTATATCTACAGCTCCATCAGTATCACGCCAAATCTCTTCTGCGGTAGTCTCAATATGAATCTTAGGATTCGCTGGATTACTGAATTGCTGCGGCATAAACGAATTGGCAGTAGTAGACATGATCTCATTAGCTTTCTCGATAGCACCTTTCATGCCAAGCGCACCAGGAGTTAGTACCAGTTCAGCACCATAGGCTTTGAGGATTTTACGGCGCTCTATGCTCATAGTATCTGGCATAGTTAGCACCAGCTTATAACCCTTAGCAGCACAGACAAAAGCAAGTGCAATACCAGTATTACCACTAGTAGGTTCGATAATGGTAGTCTTATCAGCATCAATCAGCCCCTGCTTCTCAGCTTCAGCAATCATGCTATAGCCGATACGATCCTTAACAGAGCCAGCTGGATTAAAAAACTCGAGTTTGGTGACGATATTAGCGCCCTTAGCTTCTTTCATACGACCAAGACGCACCAGCGGGGTATTACCAATAAGCTCAGCGAGGTTATTAGCTATTTTTTGGGTTGAGGCTACCATAGTGGTTAATTATAGCAGGATAATGAAATACCAATTAGCGCTGCAAATTAGCTATTATTAATCAAATGCTCCAGCCCAAACTAGTCACAGAAGATGCTAGTAAAGCATTAGAAATCTGCAAGCGACTAAGAGCAGCTATAGACTACGAAGTCAAACATCTATACATCAACACTAAGGGCAAGCAATATAATTTTAGTGATTTCGTTAAACACGAAGCTAATTTAGCTCTAGCTATCTATCAGCATAGTTCACGCTGGGCTAGTATGCGTGCAATTATTCAGCGCTACCCCTTCGCTGATGTCAGCGGGCGCATACATATAGTTAAACTGATACGCGAGCATTTGACTGAGCTTGAGGATCTATATGAGTCTAAATTGATACCTGATTGGATCGCCACGTCGCCTTCGACGACTCGCGATGACAACAACGACGTCATTGCGAGGAGCGCAGCGACGAAGCAATCCATTAATAGCAGCACAGAGATTGCCACGGCGACTTCGTCGCCTCGCAATGACGATATCGACATAAGTCAACTTGAGATCCAATTCCTTAAAGGCGTAGGACCGCAGCTAGGAGCCAAGCTCAAGCTACTTGGTATTAACAACACTGAAGATCTGCTTAATTATTTACCACGTGATCATATTGCCTACGAGAATAAAATACTAATACGCAATATTCAAGAAGGACAAGATGTAACTATTTGCGGACATATCGAAAAAATCAGCGCCTTTAAAACTCCACACAAGAATATGATCATTATCACCCTTGTGATTAAAGATGAGAGTGGTGCTATCAAGATCAATAAATTCTTCCAAGGCAACTCTACTCACTACTATCTCAAGCAATACACTAGTCAGTTCCCGCGCGGCACTGCAGTACTAGTCGCTGGCACAGTTAAGAAGGATAAATACGCTGGCAAGACTATACAGAACCCGGTTATAGAAGTGATCTCAGAAGACTTCACCATGGGCGACGATAATATTCACACCGGTAGAATAGTGCCGATCTATCCGCTCACCGAAGGCTTGTCACTACTAACCCTGCGCAAACTTATATACAAGACTCTCAAAACTTATAAAACTTCCATTCAAGAATTCATGCCTGATGATATTATTCGCCGCCATGGTTTGATGGATTACGCCGAAGCTCTTGAAGAGATCCATTTTCCTACTAGCATGCTGCGCAAAGAGACAGCAGCGACTAGGCTCATCTTCAATGAATTTTTCTTACTACAGTTACGCTTCATGCAAGTGCGCGCTGAATATAAGCGCAGAGCTAAGGGCATTAGCATCAACGTGTTCGGTGATAATCTCGTGCACAGGTTCACTGACTCACTACCCTTCACTATAACTGGCGCTCAAGAAAGGGCTTACTTCGATATCGTCACCGATCTAACTAATGAAACCCCGATGCACAGGTTATTACAGGGCGATGTTGGTTCAGGCAAAACGGTAGTAGCCTTCATGGCATTGCTTGCTGTTATTGGTGAAGGTTATCAAGGAGCAGTAATGGTGCCAACAGAAATATTAGCTGAGCAGCATTACCGCAAGTTCCACGAGTGGGTCAATAATATGGAAGAGAATTTCCGCGTGCGCATAGGCTTACTAATAGGTAAGCTCAAAGCCGCAGAGAAGCGTGATGTACTTGAGCGCTTAGCCAATGGACAAATAGATATAGTAGTAGGCACTCACGCTCTTATCCAAGAGAAAGTGCAATTCAAAAACTTAGCGCTTATTGTTGTAGATGAGCAGCATCGCTTCGGTGTTAAGCAGCGTGAGT
>JAYVUR010000260.1:0-2606 GCA_043787715.1 Candidatus Melainabacteria bacterium | reverse complement strand
ACATAAACTATATTCTTGACTCTGGGATTGAATTCTTCGTATTTCAGTGGACGATTATCCTTAGCACAAGGTAGCCTAAAACCATAATCTACTAAGACCTGCTTGCGGCTCTGATCACCATGATACATAGCATGCAACTGCGGAAGAGTCATATGCGACTCATCAATAAAACAAATCCAACCATCAACACCATAACGCCTATTGAAATAATCTATAAGAACCTTAGGCGCCGAACCCGCCTCCCGCCCTTCTAATATACGTGAATAATTCTCTACACCAGAACAATAACCAAGCTCACGTATCATCTCTATATCGTATTTGGTGCGTTGTAATAATCGCTGCGCCTCGAGATCCTTACCGGTGGATTTGAATTCATTTACTCTGTCTGCTAATTCCTTCTCTATCTGTTGAGCAGCTTTTTCGGTCTCTTCTTCATCAGTGACATAGTGCTTAGCAGGGAAAACCTTAACCGAGTCAGGCAGCTCTAGAACCTCACCAGTAAGGGGGTTCACGTAACTTAGCCGCTCTATCTCTTCACCGAAGAACTCAACTCGCAAGATACGCTCTTCATTAGCCGGAAATATATCCATAATCTCTCCGCGCACCCTAAAACGCGCACGAGTGAGTTCGATATCATTACGCGAATACTGTATCTCCGCTAAATCCTTCGCTAGCTGCCTAGGATCTATATGTTGTCCTATCGCCAAGGGTAAAGCTGCTTCGAAATACAATTCTGGAATACCAAGACCATAAATACAACTCACTGAAGCTACCACCACCACATCATCACGCTCGAAGATAGCTTGGGTAGTCGAGTGTCTTAATCTATCAATATCATCATTAACTTTAGCGGTCTTCTCTATAAAAGTATCAGTGTGCGGAATATAACTCTCGGGCATATAGTAATCGTAGTAACTAATAAAATACTCGACTTTATTATCCGGAAAGAACTCCTTAAACTCATTACAGAGCTGCGCTGCCAAAGTCTTATTATGCGCAAATACCAAAGCCGGCTTCTGCAATTCTTGGATAACATTAGCCATAGTGAAGGTTTTACCGCTACCAGTAATTCCCAACAGCGTCTGCCTAGTTACTCCATCTTGCAGGTTCTTAACTATTGAAGTTATAGCCTCGGGCTGCTGCCCTGCTGGCGCGAACTCACTTTTAATCTTTAGCGGCTTGCTTGGCACTAGCTGCATTATAGCTACTTGTTTTGGAGCAATAATACTGGCAGGCTGAGCAATATCCCTCTGCACGCGCCCGCAAGGCATCTCACTTTGCGCACCGCAAGAATAGGTTACCGGCCGTCGCTCGCGGCACTCGCGACAGCACCCGGTAACAGTGACCAACCGCATTGCGGGCGCTTAGTACCCGGGATATTGCTCTTGCCTGCTAATAAAG
Organism: Candidatus Melainabacteria bacterium; assembly: GCA_043787715.1. Taxonomy (GTDB): domain Bacteria; phylum Cyanobacteriota; class Vampirovibrionia; order LMEP-6097; family LMEP-6097; genus CAYUFH01. Next base: position 1,205 of record JAYVUR010000260.1, on the reverse strand, counting down.
CACAAGGCACAAAAATTAACCTCAGATAACAATCAACGTTTAAACCTAGGTCACTTGGGGTATATGAATAATATAGATAATTTTCAATGGCGCATTTAGAGTTTAGTATCAAAATCAAAGAAGAACTAAGCTTAAGGCTAAGCCCAAACAAAGCCAAACTAATAGAAGCTATCAGCGCTGGATATAGTAATAAATATATAGCTGAGGCTTTTGGGGTTTCACTTAAAGCGATAGAACAAAACTTCACCGAACTCAACAAACAACTAGGCACCAGAGATGAACTTTACAACTCACGCATGCGCATCATTTCAGCGTTAATCTCTGAGGATTTAGCTGAGTACCAAAGCGAGAGTAAATACTCTGAAGTGGTAGACCTTAGCGAAATACTCAAACAAACCTTATTACTTACAGCTATTGGCTTATCCACTCAAGCGATAGCACAAATGCTACAAGTATCAGTTAAAACCATAGAACAGAGATTGGGTCAGCTCTATGATTATTTTGGCATAGATACCCGCAGCCTTGATGATGCCAACCCTCGGGTGATACTAGTAATAGCAGCCTTACTCAAAGGCAATATCAGCGAGGCTTCCATCAAACGTCTACACAAAGAAACTTCATTAGATAGACTTAAGCGCATACTACAGCAACCAGAATATTTCGTGCAAAAACTCAATAGACCACAAACTATAATTACTTAACGCCGCTTAGTAAAAAACTCATGCAATAAATCACTAGCTTCTTGCTCAAGAATGCCGCCCAGTATTTGCAGCTTAGCCGTGCTGAGTTGATAGCGCGAACCAAAAGCACCCGATTTAGCATCATAAGCTGCAAAAACCACCTGAGAGACATGACTCTGCAATATAGCACCAGCACACATCGCACAGGGTTCAAGTGTGACATAGATAGTAGCTCCGCTAAGATTCCAATCGCCATGAGCAGCAGCAGCACGTTCAAGCGCTAACAACTCAGCATGAGCAAGTATTGAATTGCGGCTTTCGCGCTCATTAGTCGCCTGAGCAATAACCTTGCCATCTAATACCACTAGCGCTGCGACTGGTACTTCAGCGACGGGGGATCCTTCGCTACGCTCAGGATGACAGACTTGCTCGGCAAGCAAATCCAATAATATATGCATGTAATCCTCGTGCGACTTCACCTGATGATATTATAGAACCCTATGACGGCTAGCACTCAGCTGAACC
>JAYVUR010000259.1:0-2308 GCA_043787715.1 Candidatus Melainabacteria bacterium | reverse complement strand
ACCAGCAGTACCAGCTAGGGTAGTTACAGCACCAGTATTAGCTAGCTTACGAATAGTATGGTTGCCGTATTCAGAAATATAAATGTGACCAGAAGCATCTAGCCCTAGTCCGGTCGGATAATTATAACGAGCATTAAGATTAGTATTGGTAGTATCTTGGCTACCAGTTTGACCAGCGGCACCAGCGATAGTAGTTACAGCGCCAGCTTGAGTGACTTTACGCACAGTACTATTAGCTGAATCACCCACGTACATATTATTAGCAGCATCTAGAGATATAGAATAAGGTCTATAGAACCTAGCTGCTGGGCCAGAGCCATCAGCACTGCCCGTGGTACCAGCTGTACCAGCAAGAGTAGTGACTACGCCAGCTGCGGTGATTTTACGAATAGTATTATTAGTGTAATCTGCCACATAAATCAGCGAACCATCACTAAGCGCTACCGTATCCATAGGATTATAGAAGCGCGAAGCAGAAGAACCAGAATCGGTACTACCACTGGTTCCTGCAACTCCAACGACAGTAGTTACTACCGCTGAAGCCGTGACTTTGCGCAAGACCTGACCAACTAATTCAGAAATATATAAATTATTAGAACTATCTCTAACAATGCCGTATGGATAATTGAACTGTGCGCCAGTAGCAGTGCCATCCAAAGTACTAGTACCACCAGTACTGCCAGCAAAAACACTAACATCGTAACTTGGAGTGATTTTACGGATAGTAGAATTACCATAGTCGACAACAAATAAATTATCAGCATTATCGAAGGCTAAATACGCTGGCTTATTAAAACGAGCACTAGTGCCAGTAGCACTATTAGTACTACCGCTAATTCCAGCAGCACCAGCTACGGTAGTAACCACGCCATTAACATCCATTCTTCTAATAGTGTAATTATCATAGTCTGATATAAACAGGTTGCCGTTACTATCAAAAGCCAGTCCCCAAGGCTTATTGAAACGTGCACCGACATCATCACCATCATTAGAGCCGCTCAGCCCCGGGATACCAGCAGCGGTAGTTACCACACCTGCCGTAGTGACTTTACGTATGCTGTGGTTGTATTGATCTGAGACATAGAGACTACTAGTATTAGCATCGTAAGTAATACCAGTAGGCTTGTTGAACTTGGCAGCAGTACCAGTAGCATCAGTATTGCCCGTAGTACCAGCAGTACCAGCAAGAGTAGTCACAACACCAGCTTGGGTGATTTTACGAATAGTCTGGTTATTAAACTCCGTTACATAAACATTATTATTATCACCCACGGTAATTCCCACCGGCGCATTGAAGCGAGCCGAGGATGAACCGGAATTCACTGAACCGGCTGAACCAGCGACACCAGCTATAGTAGTGACTAGGCCAGCTAAGCTAGATCCGCGAATAAGATGGTTACTAGAATCAGCTATATAAATATTATTCGAAGCATCTATATGCAAGCCATATGGATTATAGAAACGTGCTGCCGAGCCAGTACCATCAGCATAGCCGTAGTTAGTAAGGCTACCAGCAAGAGTAGTCACCACGCCTGCTGGGGTGATTTTACGCAAAGCCTGATTATCAGTATCAAGAACATAAATATTATTAGAACTATCTGTTCTTAATTTAGACAGGGTACTAAATCTCGCCGAACTGCCAGTAGCATCCACCGCTCCAGATAGTCCCGCTGAACCAGCAAGAGTAGTCACTAGACCACTAGTATTAATCTTACGTATGGTTCCATTACCACTATCAGCCACGAAGATACTACCATTAGCACTATAAGCTACTCCTCGAGGTGCATTAAACATAGCACTTGTCGCTACTCCGTCGTTACTGCCAGCCTGATTGGCAATACCTGCATAAGTTGTGACTTGCCCCGTAGCCATAATCACCTTACGCACAGTATTACTACTACTATCAGCTGCATACATCTTAGAGCCATTTACAGCTAAGCTATTTGTTTGGTTGAATCTGGCAGCACTACCAGTACCATCGGTAGTTCCTGAATAGCCAGCAAGACCAGCTAGCGTAGTTACCACTCCACTCGAAGTAATTTTACGAATAGTAGAATTACCTAATTCAGATACATAAATATTATTAGAACCATCTACTGAGACACCAAGAGGCTGATTAAAACGAGCCGTAGAGACACCAGAATCTTCGGTGCCAGCCTCACCGGGCTGACCAACGAACAGCGTTACCACCGCGCCTGGCAAAGTTACTTTACGAATAGTGTGGTTATCATACTCAGAAACATAAAGATCTCCTGATAATATTGCAAGACCCACAGGACGACTAAATTTAGCAGCAGTACCTGTTGCA
>JAYVUR010000258.1:0-1718 GCA_043787715.1 Candidatus Melainabacteria bacterium | reverse complement strand
ACCGCCACGAAATACGGCATCAACTGTCCGTCCCTAAGCACTGGAAAATATCTCTGGTGTTTAGCCATCACAGTGATAAGCACTTGCGCTGGTATCTCTAAGAACTTCTTGTCGAAATCACACAAGATGGGTTCAGGATTCTCGACAAGATTTACTATCTCGTCTAATAATTCTTCTGCGATCGGTATCTCAGCCTTGAGCGACTTAGCTAGTTCGGCACATTTACTGCGCACCAAATCCTTACGGGCATCAGCTTCTAGGATTACTCCGCGTTTAACAAGTTCATCTCTATACTGCTTAGCATCACTCACCTTAAACGCTTCAGGCGCCAAGAACCTGTGACCATAACTAATATCAGCAGACTCCAAACCTTCAAGATTAATCTTCAGAACATCAGTTCCAAGTAAAGCCAGCAACCACAACACTGGTCTTGAGAATTTAAGCGAACCATCAGCCCAACGCATAAACCTTTCACCCGGGACTTCAGCAATAATGCGCGGGATATTAACACTCAAGAGTTCAGCACTACTGACACCTCGCTGTAGAACCTTAATGTAAACATAGCCATCTCGCTCATAGAGTGACTTAGGATCAGCATTATTCTTAGTAGCAAAACCTAAAGCCGCTTGAGTTGGCTGCCCGTCCTTAAGAGCGATATTAGCAGGAGGACCTTTGATTTCAAGTTCAGTATCGCTTGAAGCAGCAGTCAAGTCTTTAATCTCGAAAAACATCCGACGGGGAGTATAAGCAATCTCGGCACTTGTAAAACTTAAACCCGAGTCATTTAGTAAGGTAACAAGAGCATTTTTGATATGATTAGTTATAGGCGCAACTAGCTTGGCTGGTAGCTCTTCTACCCCTATCTCTAAAATGAAATTTTTAGTAGCAGCCATTCAGAAATCTATATTAGCGTTATTTCGCTTCTACCGCAGCACTGGCTGCTTAAGACAACCCGTATGTCGCTTTGTGCCGAGCTGCTCAGAATATGGCGAAGAAGCGATTAGACGCCATGGAATAGTGCGTGGCAATATTCTTTTAATAAAGCGTTTACTACGCTGCCAGCCTTTTTGCGCTCACGGCTTCGACCCAGTTCCGTAGCAATAACCTATAATATGAAAACGCATGGATATCTCTGCAATTACATATTCGGTTTTTATACCCCTACTTAATTACATTCACGCCACCTCCAAGAGCATAGGCTTAGAGAGCTTCGGTTGGTCTATAGTTTTGCTCACAGGCATAATCAAGCTGATACTTACTCCGCTAACTTTTAAGCAAATCAAAAGCACTAAGAAGATGCAGAAAATCCAGCCTAAGCTCAAGGCTCTGCAAGAAGATTTCCGCACTAAAGAAACCAAGCATAAAGACCACCCCGAGAATCTCAATAAAGTAAGGTTAGAATTCCAGCAGAAGATGATGGGCTTCTATAAGGAGCATGATGTCAATCCTCTTGGTGGCTGCTTGCCCATATTGATACAAATGCCTATACTACTTGGATTATTCTGGACCTTCTCTGGACCCCCTTTCCAAGAAAAACCTATATTCGTAAACGTGCGAGTAGTACAAGCTGCCGGAGCGACTCAACGCGAAGTTAAGCCTGCTACCAAGGGTGAGATTTATGTCGACGAGCAAGGTAGACGTGCGCGCATAGCCATCAACACCAAGGGTGTAACTCTTGTTGAAGGTGAGACTTACAAACTAAACACACATAGAATCAT
>JAYVUR010000257.1:0-13431 GCA_043787715.1 Candidatus Melainabacteria bacterium | reverse complement strand
ACAGCGACGAAGCAATGCAATGACGGAGATTCGGGTATATTAGAGTTATGCTCGACAAATCCAAAATCCTAGAACTCGCTAAGGACTATTTCAAAGCCTTTGAGACTAAGGACTTGAATAAGCTTGCTGAACTTTTTGATGATCATATTATTCTTTATGATCCAGTAGTTAAAGAAATTAAATCTAAGGATAAGGTCCTTAAAGCTAACCAGATTATTTTTGACAATTCAGCTGAAATCAAAATCCTATTCAAGCGCTTATTTGTGGATCATTTCTCTAATGCTTGTACCGCAGAGCTTAAGATACATTTCGATGGTAGATTAATCGAAGTAGTAGATCTGCTGGAATACAGTGATAGTGGCAAGCTTACTAAGATCACAGCTTACTTAGATACAGGTGTGCATTAATTCTTAATCAGACCGCTATCTAAGATGAAGTCTTCAGTCTTGTATTGATAATCAAAATAGTACTTGATTTTAATAGGCTTGTTAGTATCAGGCATTGCTGCAAAAGGAGCAGCTAGTTTAACTGCATCAAGCGCGACTAGATCAAACTCACTATTACCACTTTTCTGTTCTAGTTTAATTCTTTTGAGGCTGCCATCTTGATTCACTTCGAAACCCACTACTGCGTAGTAAGATTCAAGGAAGCCCTTGGGTTTCCATTGCTCGGTTACCATTTTTTGTACACTATCTACATAGTTTGCCCAAATGCGTGTGCTAGTTTCTTCAGCACTAGCAGTAGAGGCTGTAATTAATAAGCAGATAGCGATTAACCACTTCATGTTCTGCAATCTTATCAGTGCTTTTCTACTTGGTCTTGATAAGATATGTCCCACTTTGGAGATATGCCCCAGCTTATCTGCTATTTACTACTTGATATAGGGGGCATGGCTGCGGTTATTAAACCTAAATAACATTATAACAATATAATAATTTATAGCATTATAATGCCCTACTTTCAGGCATATTTTGACTTTATGCTTGTTTTGCTTAGACACCCCAAATATGATAATACGCTTTACGCTAGAATGTGTATTGATATAACGCTTCTGGGCTGCTCGCCAGCTCAGCTAGTGCTTAGCATATGCAAGACATTGCAGCTAAAACTAATACCAGTTCAAGGGCCAGTATTCAGCCTGATCTAGCTGCGCGCGTACAGGCTAGCAATTCTGACTATGCTTTTCACGCTCCAAGTCAAACAATTATGGGTGGCGCGCGCGAGCATCAAGGTTTACATGCCGAGACTGCTAGCCAAACAACCAGCGCAAGCACAGATCATGCCAAAACAAGTAACGGTGCGCACAGCAACGGCCACAGTGATATGCTGCAAAAAATACTTAAAGATGCAGATTATCGTAGCGCTTTTGTTTCTAAAATTAACGCCGTTCTACACGCAGCAGCTTCACTGACTGCTTTTGCACATGGCTCTAATAGTCCACTGGGGATGGTGAATAAGTTTTTTGATAAAGCTGCTTTTGCTTTTACTAAGTTTGTTGCGCCAATTATTTCTTATGGTTTGCGCGGGGTTGATTCGCTCAAGCATAAGAATATAATCGAAGCCTTTATTAAATTTATTCCACCGGTTCTAATGCCATTTATTGGTGATGCCAATGTTGATGTGGTTTATGGTCTAAGTACAGGACTTAATTGTATGCATGATTTGGCGCAAGATAGCGTCAATAATAAATCCAAGACAGATGCTAATTACGCTGCTAAAGCTGACCAAGGCAAAAAATCTTATAGACAGTACGCTCTAATGTTGCTTAAAGAAGCTAAAGAGATTTGTATTAAATTTTTCAAGGGCGGTCTTGATAATTTGACTAAAGGCACTACCTTAGCTTCATTTATGATTTTTGGTGGTGCTTTGCCGATCATATTATTTGCGCGCAACGCTAGAGACTCTATGTTCGCGCGTATTGTTGGTTTGTTTAGAAACATAGGTGGCATTATCGGTGATGTTTTCTTTATGATGGATAAGAAAGATGCTTATAAGCGCAAAACTGGCTGGTTATGTGCCGTTGCTGGTCTCTGTGATATTGCCAAGCGTTGGGTTGGCGAGAAGTGGGGTCAGATATTTATTCACGCAGCAGCAGCCTTCAATGTATCTGGCTATGCAGCTTGGAATGCTCGTGATGGACACAGGGATATAGTTAAGGCTTAGAATATTAGTTAGAGTGCGCCGCTAAATTTACCAGAGATATTAGTCCCTGCAGTTCTAGTCTCTTCACCAGTAAAATCACCTTGCAGAGGATTGGTTACAGTCTTAAGCACATTAGTGATCTTAACGTTATATGTAGCAGAGAAGCTATCTCCGTCTACTGCAGTAACTTTGAAGCTGCCTTTAGATAGACCAGACTCTTCATCGCTAGCTAATATAGTTGATTTACCGCTGCTAGCTGTAGAAGTATAACCGAAGTTAATATTAACGCTACCACTCACTACATCTTGACCAGTAGTGACATCGAAGCTAGCACCTTTTACAATTTGAGACTTAATACCTTTAAGTATGATGGTCATGGTGCCTGTGCTGGCGCCGCTAGCGCTGGCTTTAACACCAGTCATAGAGACAGCCACATCTTCACCACTGATAACAGTAGTGGTCACTGGATCTATTGTGGCTTTGAAGGGGATGTTACCGATTCTGAATTGGCTATCAGCAGCGTAAGCCGCTAAAGAACTAATTAGTAATGCTATTAATGCTGTTGTTAGTTTTTTCATGGTGCTGATAATTGTAGCAATTTAAGTGTCGTCCTGAACGTAGTGAAGGACCCCCATGCTACCACTAAGGGATCCTTTCGCACTTCGTGCTCAGAATAACGCTTTGCGTCAGGTTTTTGCTAGCCCAACCCAGGTCTCTGACTAAGTATAATGCGATTCTTAGCGAAGTTAATACAATTATGCGGATCCTTCGCTAATAATAAGCTACCGTCTAGATCGCTGTAATCTACTAGTGGACTTATATGCGCGAAAGCTGCTATCGAAAGACTAGTTTCTGTGAAGCAACCGAGCATGATTTTCAGTCCTAATGCCCGTGCAGCATTAATCATTCTTAGAGCCTCCGTGATGCCGCCAGATTTACCATGCTTAATATTGATAGAGTGAAAATATTTAGCACAGTGAGCGATGTCTTTGAGCGTGTGGCAACTCTCATCAGCCATTAGTGGTATTGGGCTTGCTGCGTATAGTGCGGCATAATCGCCGAGATCAGAATCTAGCTTGAGCGGCTCTTCGACGAATTCTATACTGAGTTTATGCAATTCTTGCACCATGCTTAGCGCCGAGCTGAGATTCCAAGCAGCATTAGCGTCTACGCGTATAGTTGCCTGCGGTGCTAGTGAGCGTATTAGTTCTATGATTTTGATATCGTCTGGGCAGCCAAGTTTGACCTTCAGTATATCGTAGCCGCGGCTAAGAGCGGTCTCTGTCTTATGGCGAATAGTATCAAGATCAGCAATGCCGATAGTATAAGAAGTAGGCGGGCAGCGACTTGGATCTAGCCCGAGATATTTATATACAGGTAGTCCTAATATTTTGCCGCGCAGATCATAAAGAGCCATATCAAGAGCCGAGATAGCTGCTTGATGATTAGTGCCGTCAATAAGACTGGCCATGCGTACCTCGAAATCTTGTTGATTAAAGGGGTCTAAGTTGTTAAGAGTTCCTTCGACGATAATACGATCGTAGAATTGACTAACACTCTCTTCGTTTTCTTTATAGAAGCGCGAGAATACTGCTTCACCTCTGGCTTTAATTCCTTGATGCTCTAGCGTGATGATAATAGTGCGTGTGCTAGAACTAGATGAGCGCGAAATAGTGAAGGTGAATTCAAGCGGATGTTCTTGGGCTTGGTAGCTCAGCTGCATGTTTAGATTATCTCATTTTATGGATTGCTTCGCTGCGTTCGCAATGGCCTTAAAAATCTTATCCGCAGCATAACGCACTGGATCAGTGCAAGCTAACCCAGTCTCTGCCTCGGCAGTTGCGATAAGTTTATCTGCTTCTTCTGGGGATAATCCAAATGTATTAAGCGCGAGGGCGCAGACTCGTGCCGGTTTCTGCCCTGGTAGCCTTACCCAATTACAAGCTTCTTCATATATGCGAATTAGTTCAGTCCAGCTAGGAATATTGATATCGTAATTACCTTGGATTTTATTAAGTCCAGCCTTATGACACAAGACCATGGCATCTGGGCTAGAGCCGTGCATCAGCGCAAGAGTCACTGATGAATAAGCTGGGTGTAATAGCGAACCTTGCCCCTCAACAAAAATATAATCAGCCTTAGCTGTTTCTTGGATACTTGCTTCAGTAGCACCAGCCATAAAATCTCCTATCACTCTATCTAGCGGCACTCCAGTACCTGAGATCATAATGCCGGTTTGACCTGTGGCGACGAACTCAGCTCTATGACCAGAGTTGCGCGCGGAGCGCATAAGTTCAAGCGCTACTGTCATCTTACCGACATTACAATCAGCACCGACCATCGTAATTACTTTAGCGCTTCGTGGTAATTGCTGAGTAATAGGGTTGCTAGCGCTGGCTGCATAGAGTTGAGGATCGCGAACGTCCCATAATATAACTTGCTGCTTCCTAGCAAGTTCCACTAAGTCGGGCATGTCTTGCAAGAACTCATGCAAGCCGCTAATAATATGCAAACCGGAACTAATAGCCTTGCGTATAATTGCAAGCCACTCTTCAGGAATGCGTCCGCCCGGTGGGGCTATGCCAATAAGTAGTGCTTGGGGATTGAGTTTTAGAGCTGAGTCGAGACTGCCCACCACTGGAATATCACGCTCTATGCCAAGTATTTCACGGACATTTTTGCCAGCAGAGCTTGAGTCTATAACTGAACTAATATGCCAAGTGCCGTAGCGAATTACACCGATAGCCGTCTTAGCTTCGCGGCTATTGAAGTAGCCGTCGGCAAGTATAGTAAGTGAGGTCTTGCGCGGATTTAACACTTACCTTTAAGATCCTTTGTAATTAATAATTTCTTCAGCCATTCCTTCGAATAGCATATGATGTATCGGTACTAGTGAGTACCAATATAATCTACCCAAAAGTCCATGCGGACGGAAGGTAGCTTTTTGAATTAGAGTATTAGTACCATTTGCATTGTCGCGTAGTCTGAACTCCAACCAAGCTTCACCTGGCACTATCATTTCTGCATAAAGTATTAAGTGTCTATTGGCATAATCAGCCTTAAGTACTCGCCAAAAATCTACCGCATCACCAATCTTAAGTTCGGAATCTTTACGTCTGCCACGTCTCAAGCCAACACCACCTATGATCTTATCGATGTTTCCACGTAGCTTCCATAGCCAATTGAGATAGTACCAACCCCGCTTACCACCTATGCTCCAGATATTGTCGCGCACCTTATCGATATTGCCGCTAAAAGTTAATTCGCGCAAATCATAGAGACAGCCATATTCTGGTACTAATATCCTGTTGAAATGACTAACATTCTCATGTGGTCTGAGATTAAGCGCGTCGCTCCATGATGAAGGGATTTCATCCTGAGAGATTTTATATAGAGTCTTACTAATAGATTCTTCGTAGTTCAGTAGAGTGGTTGGTACTATATCGGTGATACCGTGATGCTGGCAGATTACCTCGTTATGAAGACTGCTAATTAGATTCTTAGCCAATGTGTAGTTGGTAGAAGTAATAAAATGCAACCAGTATGAGGATAGCCGCGTAGTCATGAAGGGGACAGTGAAGATATATCGTTTAAGTTTGCGCACATGAGCATAACCTTCAAGCATTTGTTTATAGGTTACTATCTCTGGTCCACCAATATCGAAGACTTTATCGTAACTAGCCTCTTGTAGGGCAACACCGGTCAAGTACTGGATTACATTACGGATAGCTATTGGCTGGCAGCGCACATTTAGCCACTTAGGCGCTATCATCACTGGCAGCTTTTCGACTAGATCCCTAATAATCTCGAATGAGGCACTACCTGAGCCGATAATAATTGCGGCTCTAAGCACGGTGAGGTGATAATTGCCTTGTCTCAGTATCTCTTCGACGAAACGGCGCGAACGCAGATGCTGCGATAAATTATTGTCATTGCTGATACCGCCGAGATATATTACTTGTTTAATTTTACTTTTGGCTATAGCGCTTACGAAGTTAGCTGCACAAATAGATTCCAAATGCTCGAAGTCTTTGCGGTTTTGTGAGCTCATTGAGTGTACTAGATAGTAAGCTACATCTATGTCATTTGGAATACTCCTTAGAGTCTCAGACTCTAAGAGGTCACCCTGTACCACTTGCAGATTAGCTTCACCCGGTTTAATCATGCAATATTCCATGCCATCGGGGACATAGAGAGCACCATCATAACTAAGTAATTTATCGTGATTGAATCGCTCCGGGTCTCTAACTAGAGCCACAACATGGTGCCCCTGACAGAGTAAGGATAGTATCAGTCTTTGGCCGATATAGCCGTTGGCGCCAGTGACTAGTACCTTCATATTTTTATTGTAGCTCTACTTAGCCAAGGAAAGATTCTTCTAACAGTTCTTCCCGGCAAGATATCCTGACGCCCATGCCCACTGCAGGTTATAGCCACCGAGCCAGCCGGTGACATCGACGCACTCGCCAATAAAATACAAACCCGGGATTTTTTTCACCATCATGGTTTTGGAATCTAGCTCTCGAGTATCTATGCCGCCAATAGTAACCTCGGCTTTGCCGTAACCTTCGGTGCCGCTTGGACTCAAGGACCAGTTCTTGATGCTTGTAGCGATTGCTATAAGCTCGCGGTCTGGGTATTCCGCTAGTATCTTATTAAGATTATGAGTTTTACTGAGGTAGCCTAAGAATTTCTCTGGGAAAACTTGCCGGCGGTTGATTTTGTCTTTGAGTTCTTCGCGGCGAGATTCAGAGAGTTCAAGAGCACGCAAGAGGGTGATAAGTTGTAACTTGGGCCAAGGCTTAGACTCTGTTAGTGGATTGCTTCGTCGCTGTCGCTCCTCGCAATGACGGTCGTTATTATGTAGGTTTTTCGCTGCATTGAAGATAGCGGCAAGATCTAAATCTGGACAGAGATCTAGAATTATCGCTTCACCCGGCTGCCAGTAGCTAGATATTTGTAATATCGCAGGTCCGCTAAGTCCCCTGTGAGTGAATAATATATTTTCTCTAAAGCTAGCTTTACCGCAACTCACTTTTGCATCCATGCTAAGTCCAGCTAAATCTTCTAAGCCTTCTACTAACAATGGAACTAGTGCTGGTCTTGGTTCTAACACTTTAATGCCGAACTGCCTAGCTATATCATAAGCGAAGGGACTGGCGCCCATAAGTGGTATAGAGAGACCACCGCTAGCGATAATTAGTGACTTAGAGTTGTAAGTTCCTGCACTAGAGTCTAAGCTAAAACCTTGATCATTCTTGGATACAGTCTTAACTCTAGTGGGGAAGCTTAATTGAACACCGTATAATTTAGCCTCACTGGATAACATTCGGATAATATCTCCTGAACCATTGTCACAGAATAATTGTCCTAGCTTTTTTTCGTGATAAGGGATATCGTAAGATTCTACTAGCCTAATAAAACTAGAGCTGGGATATTGAGCTAATGCAGATTTGTAGAAATGTGGATTAGCCGAAATGTAGTTATCCGAGTTAGCGTTAAGATTAGTGAAATTACAGCGCGCACCGCCAGAGATACGTACTTTCTCTAGGACCTTGCTGCTTGCATCTATTAATAGTACTGAGCATTTGCGCTTAGCAGCTTCTATTGCTGCCATAAAACCTGCCGCACCAGCACCTATAACTATGACGTCATAGTCTAGCTTATTCATCAAGGAAGTATCTTACCGTAGTGACTACTTTACCACGACGGAAACGTAATAAGGTTTTAAGTAACAAAGCAGTTTGGTTGTGTAGCAGATTATGCCAAGCTTTTTTGGTGACGAACTCGGGGACTATAATTGTCACAACATCATGCTCATAACGATCCTCGACTTCATCTACGTATTTAAGTATAGGATCTATAATTGAGCGATAAGGCGATTCCAGTATTACTAGCGGTACGTTGCAACCCCAGCGTTCCCAGTCTTGTTTAAGTTTTTCGGTGGCTTTAGGATTTAGTTTTACATGCACAGCTTCTACTCTTGCTGACAGGGTTTTAGCGTACTGTAAGGCAGGTATAGTGCCTCGATTAAGCGAGGAGACTAATACTAGTACCGTATGCTCGATAGCAATAGGACAGGCGGTACCATCATCGGGTAAAGCTAGTTGCTTGGAGATAGACTTGTAATGATTATTAATGCATAAGAAGAAGTACAAGAGAATCGGGATGGCTACTAGTATCATCCATGCGCCTTCGAAAAACTTTTCATAGGCGAGTAATATAGTGACAGCACCAGTGGTGATAGCACCAATACCATTAATAGCAATGCCGCGTAAAGAGTGCTTACCGGTCACCTTCAAGTGATGTACTACCATGCCGGCTTGAGCTAGAGTGAAGGACAAGAAGACACCAACAGCATAGAGTGGTATTAGTGCATGAGTATCAGCATGGTAAATCCAGATTAATAAGCTTGATATGAAGCTTAATAGAATGATGCCATTCGAGAACACCAACCTATCGCCTAGGGTCATGAGCTGGCGCGGCAAGTAGTAATCAGTGGCAAGTAAGGTCGCTAAGCGCGGGAAGCCAGCGAAACTAGTGTTAGCTGCAAGCACAAGAATAATCATGGTGCTGATTTGCGTAGCGAAATACATAAAGCTATTAGCACCGAACACTGCTCTAGCAACTTGCGAAATGATAGTCTCAGAGGCACTAGGCAAAATATGGAAATGATAAGCAAGATAGGTGACCCCGATAAAGATAGAACCTAAAATCGCACCCATCAAAACCATAGTGTGATTGGCATTGCGATCAGAAGGTTCCTTAAAGGCTTTAACGCCATTAGAGATAGCTTCTATTCCTGTAAGCGCAGCACAGCCATGCGAGAAAGCTTTTAATAGCGCAAGTATAAGTGCTGTATCCAGCACTAGCCCAGTGAGCCCGGTGCTAGCAGCTTGCCAGCTCGCCTGCATACTATGATTATCTAGATGCCCTGGCTCGAAGAAACCCCAGAGTATTAGTCCCGTCATAATAGTTATGAAGCTATAAGCTGGAAATGCAACTATGGTGCCAGATTCACGGATACCGCGTAAATTAATAAATGTAATAAATAGCGTGAATATAATGGCGATATTGTCTTTAAGGTGTAGTGGTACTAGTCCGGTAGAAGTGATAGCAGCAGCACCAGCAGACACGCTCACGGCTACGGTTAGTACATAATCAAGTAATAATGAAGCTCCTGCTATTAAGCAAGGTATTTCACCAAGGTTTTCTTTGGCTACTACATAAGCACCCCCACCATCGTGATAAGCGCGTATCACTTGACGGTAGGAGAACACTACGATAATCATCAGGATACAAATAGCTATAGCGATTGGTAGTGAGAGTAAATTGGCTTGAACGGCATAGGTGCTAGTAACAAGTGCAATTAAAATCTCTTCTGTTGCATAAGCAGTAGAGGATAAAGCATCAGCTGCGAATACTGCTAAGCCTAAGGGTACATCTAACCTTTCTTCGCTTTCTCTATAAGTTTCGAGTGGTTTGCCGAATAATAATTTACGCCATTCCATTGCTTGTGATCATTTTAGCTTAATAATTAGTACCAAATCCCACTTAATTCAAGTATAATCGTGTTTCGACATATGAATTTATTAAATAAGTTATTACGCAAAAAACAAATTGATCGTCTAAATGAAGAACCCTTAGACAGTGGTGGTCATATTAGCCTGAATAAAATACTTACTACTAGAGATCTTACGGCTCTAGGTGTAGCGGCTATTATCGGCGCAGGAGTTTTTTCTACTATAGGTAGAGCTTGTTTTAATGGTGGACCTGCTGTGTCATTACTATTCGTTTTTACGGCTATTACTTGTACTTTTTGTGCGCTCTGTTATGCTGAGTTTGCTTCACGCGTTCCTGTATCTGGTAGTGCTTATACATATAGCTATGTCGCTTTTGGTGAATTGTGGGCATGGATTATAGGTTGGACTCTTATTCTTGAATATGCCATTGGTAATATCACCGTTGCTATTGCTTGGTCGGCTAATTTTGCTAGCTTCCTTGCCGGACTTGGCATACATTTACCAGCTTTTCTTTCTAATAGTTATATGGGTGCCCAAAAAGCACATATTAAGTTCGAGGAATTAAGTGCTATAGCTGCCGATATTCCTGAACATATAGTACAGCTCAATCTTTTATGGGAAACAGCTCCTAAACTTTTTGGTTCTATACCTTTGATTTTTAATTTGCCTGCATTTTTAGTTGTTACGGCAATTACCGCACTTGTCTACGTCGGTGTCAAAGAGTCGCGTAACACTACTATATTTATGGTTCTCTTCAAGGTAGTAGTAGTATTCCTAGTAATTCTTGTTGGCGCTTTCTATGTTAATCCAGAGAATTGGCATCCATTTGCGCCTAATGGTGTTGATGGTGTGATGCGCGGAGTCTCTGCGGTGTTCTTCGCTTATGTTGGTTTTGATGCAGTATCTACTACGGCTGAAGAGTGCCAAAATCCTCAGAAGGATCTTCCTCAAGGCATGATTAATTCACTGATGATTTGTACCTTCTTGTACATCGCAATCTCTGTAGTACTTACTGGCATGGTTAATTACACCAAGCTTGGTGTGGGTGATTTCTTGGTCGTAGCTTTTGAATCTGTTGGTCTTAATTGGCTTGGAGGCATACTTGCATTAAGTGCAGTCGTTGCTACTACTAGTGTTCTTTTGGTTTTTCAATTGGCACAGCCGCGTATTTGGATGACTATGAGCCGTGATGGACTTCTGCCCAAGAAGTTCTCTGAGATACACCCTAAGTTTCGCACCCCAAGTTTCGCGACTATAGTTATGGGTTTCATGGTAGCTATACCAGCTTTGATATTAGATGCCGAATTAGCTACTGATATGAATAGTATTGGTACTTTGTTTGCTTTTGTTTCGGTTTGTGCTGGTATACTGCTGCTACCTAAGAATGAACATAAAGGCAAATTCACCGTGCCATATTTCAATAGTAGATATATAGTACCGGGTATTGTATTAATTACAGCTATGTTAATTATAGTTACTAACCCGGGGTTTTTCGCTGATTTCTTCAGCTTAAGTTCTAGTACCCAAACAGCTTCTGAGGTTTTTGCACATAAGTTTCCTTACTTCAGCTTCTTCGTTCTAATTATATTTATGACGGTGATGAGTGTGTGGAAGAAGCTATCCTTAATTCCAGTTCTAGGTTTGATTTCTTGCTTCTATTTAATGACAGAGCTTGGCATCGCCAACTGGCAAAGATTTTTCGCCTGGCTGGCGATTGGGTTAGTGATTTATTTTAGTTATGGCTTGCGTAATAGTAAAATGAATAGTAAAAACGTGACATAAGTCACGTTTTTGCGCTCTCCACCACGAGTGCAGAATCTAAGCTTTTGCTATTTTAGCTATAACCAATCCAGCAATAAATATAGTCAAGAAGCCATCAGCGATACCGACTAGAGTGTAGTCCAGAGCGAAACCCCACCAGTTCCAATTGGGGATATTAGCCCAGAGTGCAGCGATTAAACCAATGCCCGCGATAAATCTTAGACGTTTACTATAAGTATCAAGATTAGCTTTCAGCACCAAGCAGGCTATGAACATCGACAGAATAGCATCGAGACAGAATTCTTTCAGTAGTTTAATTGGCGAAAATTTACCACCCTTGGGTGATAGAGCTATTAGTGCCCTTGGTCCGCCCTTATCCTTCTTACTTTGGTGCATTGCTGGTAAAGAGTAAACTGTTTTGTTCATTGAACTTACATTCTCTAACAAACAAGCTCTAACAGCCTCATCGTCTTTGAAGTAGCCTATAGTGTTTTTGTGCCAAGGCAATACCATCCACGAAAGACTTACCCAAAGAAAAGCTGCTAGCCCACCGAGTAACGCTGATTTAATTAATTTACTAGTCATGAACCCAATTCTAGCCTACGGCAGGCAATGCTGTCGCAGCAGCTACTGGACCCCAGACTTGATTAATAATATTCATATATATAGGTATTCCGAAGATAATATTAAATACAAATGTTATCCCCAGAGCCATTGGTAGCAGTAGGCTCATATTGGCTTGTGGCACAGCTATGCGCATAGCAGCTGGTACAGCAATAAATGAGGCGCTACTAACTAGTACTGTGAATAATAGGGCGTTGCCTATGCTTAAACCCATAAAATGTGCCAAGTAAATTGCGAAACCCGCTCCAACAAGAGGATAAAGCAGAGCAAATGAACCTAAGAATAAAACATTACCCTTAAGCGATTTAATTTTTTGACCAGCAAGTATGCCCATATCAAGCATGTAGAAACAAAGTACGCCTTTGAAAATATCAGTCACGAAAGGTTTGAGTTCGACTTGACCGACATTGCCAGACATATAGCCAATCACTAAACTGCCAACAAGTAGAAATACTGAACCATTAAAAACTGCTTCACGAATAACATGCCCTAAGCTGACTTTATGTTCTTGCCCTCCAGCTTCTGGTGATTTTTTGAGAGCTAGTCCTATAATCAGTAGGCCGGCAACCACAGCTGGCGACTCCATTAGAGCCATGGAAGCTACCATGTAACCACCATACGCGATGTGATGTTCATCAAGAAACGCAGCGCCGGCAATGAAATTAACCGCACTAATGGAACCATAGGTAGCAGCGATAGCACCCGCGTCATAAATATTAAGCTTGAGTCTTAGTAGCCTATAGCAAATAAAAGGAGTGAGAAAAGAAATCAGACCGCAAACAGCCAGTATTTTGATAATTTCTGGGCTGAAGCCACTGTGAAATAATTCTTCGCCACCTTGAATACCTATATGGAAGAGTAGATAGAGTGATAAGAATTTGGCTATCGGCGCCGGAATCTCTAGGTCCGACTTCACGGCCATCGCCAGCATACCTAGTACGAAGAAGAGTATTGGTGGGTGTAGAAAATTACTAATAATACTAGCGGTCATATTCATGGTTGGATTGAACTCCTTGTTTCAACCATGAATTATGCTCCTCAAGCAGAGTTTATGCAAGATCTAGATTTTTTTGAATTGGAGGAGTACAATTACCACAGGTATGTATTTCTATTGCTAGGTTCTTAACCCGCTGGTAGGCTAGCCATGCCGATAGTAGAACGGGCATGTACGGTCCGCCATCGCCAAATACGGCTACCATCAAATCTGAGACGCCATTAGCGATAGGTGGCATATCAACAAAATCAGGGCTGGCATTGATAAATAGAGACTTAGTCCGCAAGCATGCGCTGCCATCTTGGCTTCATCATTACTTATGTCTTTGCCGAGTTTACCGGTGATAAGCTTGTCACCCAGTTTGCTTACTTGTCCTGAAATAAAAAC
>JAYVUR010000256.1:0-1547 GCA_043787715.1 Candidatus Melainabacteria bacterium | reverse complement strand
TCGTGGCCAACAACGGCGCCGGTGACAGTGGCACAAACCGTTGCCCAATCAGGACTTGGCTACATTTGGGAAAATCCAGCAGGGTAATCTAGATTATTTGGCTGACCTCCTCTTGCAATATATAAGAGCTGAGAGCTGTTTGATTTATTCTCTATGGTTAAATCTGCGAGAGCTTGTTTTACAGAGGGATCATTTTGGTCTTGCCCTTGGCTCATTAATTCGTCAAAGCCTCCACTCAAGCCTGAATGTACACTAACTAAGTCTTTGAATATATTGGAATTCAGGGTTTGCGGATTATTCAATAGTTCCTTCATTAATTGAGTGCCGAATTTTTTCTCGTCACCCCAGAACTCTTGTGCATGATTAGTGTTAAGCATTTCTGTGCGCAACTCAGTCATTTCTTTTTTGACTTCAGGATCATTATTAGCTTGAGCTGAGCTGAGTTCGTCCATTCCATTCTCGAGATCAATTCGCACTGAACCGTAGTGTGATTTGAGGTTATCTGGTCTGGCAACCAGTTCCGTTGCAAGGCTTGCTATAGTATCAAGGTCTTTAAGATCACCACCTTTAGCTAGATGTAAAAGCTGATACCGGCTAGCTATATTTCCAGTTTTTGTTTCAGCGAGCTTGGATTTTACTATAGGATCGTCATTATTTGTAGCGCTTAATAAGCTATCCACACCACTTTGCTGCTCTATGTGTAATTTTAGTAATTCGTTGAATTTTGCTAGGTTTTCAGGCTTGCCATTGAATACATTAGGATTGGCATCTAATGTGTTTGATAAGGCGGTGCCGAATTGAGCTTCTTCACCGTGGAACTTACTTGCTTCATTGGTGTTATTTAATTCAATTTTAACTTGAGTTATTGCTTCTCTAACTTCAGGGTCTTGCTTGCTGTTTGCTTCTTGTAATTGGGCTAAGCCTAATGTTAATTCTTTAGTTACTTGATCGTAATGCTCGACTAGGTTTTGTGAGCTTTCTGTAATCTCTGAGTTTATTGTTTCGGATAGTTCTTCTGTGCTTTGGTGATCGGATTTTGGATTATGATTCAATACTTGTCCAAGCATCTCAAGTGGTAATCCTGCTTGCTGAAGAATGTTCATCGCGAACTTGACTTCTTCATCAGTGAACTTAGCTCCGCCAGCCGAACTCTCGCTACTTAGAAACTCACCAAGCTCATTAACAATGGAGTTTCGGCTAGTAGTAGGTAAGTTGCAATTGGCTTTGTCTTCGTTAATTTTGGCTTTTAGAGTTTCAGCTTTTGCTCTTGTGGAATTTATTTCAGCAGGGTTTAGTACTGTTGTTAGTAGAACACCATTATTTGCTAATGCTTTCCAGCCACCTTGCGCAGCTTGATTGTTATCTATACTTGTTGACATGCAGGATTTTATCACCTGGATATTAACCCTGGATTAAGATAAGATTAATTGGGGTTAATATTCGGGTGTTCCCGAATTCCGACTCGAAGTTAAATTTTTAGATTATACTCACTCATTAATTAGTAAGGTCGGGACTTAGTTTAGCAGGAATATCAGAGTTTGAGCAGT
>JAYVUR010000255.1:0-6218 GCA_043787715.1 Candidatus Melainabacteria bacterium | reverse complement strand
CGAGATGACCTTACAATTATGGGCTTTTTATTTGTATTTACTTAAAATTTAACTTCAGGCTGGAATCTAGGCCTTGCGAACAATGAAAATATTCTACTTTTATTAAGAACTCTACAGTCTATATTCACCATTGAAAAGCAAAAGAAAATCACAGAAAAAATCAAGCAACAATGCAATAGTATCTATTCTTATATCTACGGTATAGGTAAATTTATAGCAGGTTACGTACTCGCTCATCCTGAGCAACATCCATACGAAGCTTTAATAGCTAGAGCCGCCGAACTTCCCCCAGAGGACTTAGCTCTAGATGCTAAGGACAGTATTTTTAGGCTAATGCTTTCAGCAGGCTTACCCGTCAAAACACGAGCTTAGCCTTACTGCTAAAATATTATCCCGTGAGCGATTTAACCAGCAAAACAGCCCTAGAACTTAGAGATTTATTCTTATCCAAGCAGGCATCAGCAACTGAGATAACTAAAACTTTTTTGCAGCGTATTAATAACTACGACGGCGAGATTAATTCTTTTATCAGCCACTGCGAGGATATAGCTCTTGAGCAGGCGCGCGCGCTAGATACTAAGCTTGCGAGTCTTGGTGCCAAAAATTCTACTGAGCTAGTTACTGAGATGGGCATACTTGCTGGCGCACCAATCGCCGTCAAGGATTTAATCAATCTTATTGGCACCGAAACTACAGCAGGATCTAAGATGCTCGCTGGTTACAAGTCTACTTACAACGCAACCATCGCGAGTAAAGTTCTTGAAGCTGGAGCTATTCCAGTTGGCAAAGCTAACTTAGATGAGTTTGCGATGGGTTCAAGCAACGAAAATTCAGCCTATGGTATAGTGCGTAATCCTTGGGATCTCAAGCGGGTACCGGGCGGCAGCTCGGGAGGCTCGGCTGCTGCAGTCGCTGCGCGTTTCGCACCGCTAGCTTTCGGCACTGATACGGGCGGCTCTATAAGACAGCCAGCATCTTACTGCGGAATTGTCGGGCTCAAACCCACTTACGGGCGCGTTTCTCGTTATGGCATAGTGGCGTTCGCTTCTAGTTTAGATCAAGCTGGACCTATGACCCATTCAGTAAAAGACTGCGCGCTACTAATGGAAGCGATGGCGGGTCACGACCCTAAAGACAGCACCTCGATTAAGAACCCTGTACCAAATTATTTAGCCGAAATAGAAAATGGTTTCGGTAAAACTCAATCTCTTAAAGGCATGCGCCTAGGCATTGCGCCAGAATTTTTTGATGCAGAGTCTGGACTCAATTCTGAAGTGAAAAAAGCAGTAGAGAAAGCGATTAAACATTTTGAGTCACTTGGCGCCAAAACCGTTGAAGTTAAATTCGATAAAACTAAATATGGTTTGCCTTGTTACTATGTAATCGCTCCATCTGAAGCTAGTTCTAATCTGTCGCGCTACGATGGTGTGCGTTTCGGGCACCGCAACAAGGAAGCCGACAACTTAATGGATTTATATTTGCAGTCGCGTAGTAAATTCGGTGATGAGGTCAAACGCCGTATTATGATTGGTGTTCACGCGCTGAGTTCTGGCTACTATGATGCTTATTATAAGAAAGCTCAGCAAGTGCGTAGATTAATTGCTCAAGATTACGATGCTGCTTTTGATGTTTGTGATTTCATAGTATCGCCAACTGCACCAAGCACAGCGTTCGAATTGGGTGCAATTCAAGATCCGCTCACCATGTATCTTGCAGATATCTACACAGTACAAGTAAATCTCGCTGGGCTTCCTGCTATATCATTTAACTGCGGCTATGATAGTGCTGGTATGCCAATAGGCATGCAGCTAACAGCACCAGTGATGGCTGAAGCAAGATTACTCAATGCTGCTTATGCCTACGAATCTACCACTGACCATAGTAAGGCGCCGGAGCTGGCGGCGAGTTTGGCTAAAGTATGAATCAAACTAAATTAACAGAATTTTTGTCAGCAATTATTGACAAAATCACCAGCAACTTTGATGTTGATGAAATTGTCTTGTTTGGTTCGTACGCTAAAGGTACTGCTAGCGATATTAGCGATATAGATGTTGCCGTGATTTCTCCTGAATTCAGTAGTAACAAGCCTTGCTTCGACAACGCTATCACTATCGCTAAAAAAACTAAATTATATGAGCCATACCTACAGCTAATGCCATTCTCATCAGAAAAATATTATGGGGACACTCACATCGACCCCAATTTTATACGCGAAATAAAAAGAACTGGCAAAATTATCTACACGCGTTCTAGCGGTAAAGATTTGAGTAAGATAGCTTAAGTCACCGACTCAGTTTTAGTCTCATCCCAGCGCACGCCGCCGATTTTGGCTTTAGCTTTCATTGCACCGGGTTGCGGCTTCAAGAGTATGCCGCCATCAGCGAATTGAATTTCTACTTCAGATGCTTCTTCTAAACCAAGCATTTCAAGCAATACTTTTGGGATGATGATGCCGTGGCTGCTGCCGATTTTGATAATTTTGCGTGGGATACGTTTCATAATAATAAGCTCCTTTAGGGTTATAACTTAATTAGTATCTTAGTATAATATAATTATAACAAAATTGCAAGTAGCATAATAGTAACTGTTGTCCACCCACGAAACATACTTATATAAATGTCTTGGACTAGCTAAGCACGGCGCTTCTGGCACCCACCCCAATCCTATGGTCGGAGCTGTGATCGTTAGCGCGGATGGCACTATACTTGGTGAAGGTTACCACCAAGCTTACGGTGAAGCACACGCAGAAGTGAACGCCGTGCGCTATGCTCTTAGTCGCAGGCATAAGCTTGAAGGCACTACTCTATATGTATCGCTTGAACCCTGCGCTCACCATGGCAAGACTCCGCCTTGCGTAGATTTAATTCTTAAGCACAGATTTGCTCGATTGGTATTTGCGAGTAGTGACCCCAATCCTCTAGTTAGCGGCAAAGGTTTAGGCAAGCTTGCTAGAACAGAAATCATAGGACCAGAATTATTGGATCCCAAGATAGTTAGTGAAGCAGAGTATTTAAATCGTGCTTTTTTCAAAACCATCAAGCGTGAGAGCTGGCTTACAGCCAAGATAGCTCTTACTAGTGACGGGCGCATGATCACCCGCACAGATGAGCCGCGCTGGATCACTAATACTGCTGCGCGCAAAGATGTGCATCTCTTAAGAGCCAGTCATCAGGTGGTAATTACTGGCAGCGGCACAGTTATCGCTGATGATCCGCAACTCAACGTGCGCTACTCGGCTGAAGAGCTAGGCTTAGGGAGAGTGGTGCAGCCGCGGAAGGTAGTTTTGACGCGTGACGCAGAGTCGCTAGGCAATAACAGTGGTAGCCATAGGATCCTTCGCTACGCTCAGGATGACGGGAAACCCGCTCGCATCATAAACGGCACAGATCTTAGATCAGTAATCACCGAACTAAGACAAGAAGGCTTAACTAAATTTATGCTTGAAGCGGGTCCGACTCTCACTAAGGCTTTTATTGAAGCTGGACTAGTAGATGAACTTGTGGTTTATCAGCCGCGACATGGAGATATAGAGGCTACTATAGAGAAGCTTAAATCCCAGCTGGTGGATTGCTTCGGCACTACGCGCCTCGCAATGACAAGCGGCACAAGCATAATTACTAGCCCGGGAGAAGAAGACAATATCAAAATTAATTTACTTTTTTAGCTTGATATTTAAGTTTCACCAGGTGAATATTCACATCACTATTATAAGTATCAGCCACCGCATCTGGGTCTCTCAATAGTACAAGGCTAATCATGTCATCAGCAGCTATATCTGCAGCACTAATGGTTAAATTATTAGCAGTACTAGTAAGAGCAAGCGTTGCACCGGGGCTTGCTTGAGTATAAATTTTAGAACTAAAAGCCGCAGAATCGGGTACCAGCTCCCCAGCAGCAAGCGCGGCATAATCAAGCTGCCAAACCACATCACCAGCATTAGTATTACTCGGGGTCCACAATAATTCCACTGCTATATCAGTACCAGAAATATAATCATCAGGAATAGGGAAGGTCCAGCGCGAGTAGCTGGCATTAGTATTATCGTAACGCAATACTGGAGCTGCGCCATAGCCGGAACCGACGGTGCCGATAGTAAGACTAGTTCTGATACCAGCACCAATTTCTAGCTGTGTATATTTAGTGCCAACCGTGCTAATTACACCAGCAGCTATATCAGCTGCGCTAATAGTACCATCTAGTATCTTATTAGTAATAACTGAGTCAGCTGCAAGTTCACTATGACCGACAGCGCCAGCTGCTATCTCGCTTGCCCCCACCGCATCTGCTGCTATCTCGCTAGAACCTACCGCATCAGTAGCGATTTGCGTTGCGGTGATAGTATCGCTAGCAAGATCTATTCCAGTAATAGCACCATTAGCGATCTTCGCTCCATCTATAGTATTGTCAGCAAAATCAGCCGAAGTAATAGTTTCATTAAGAATTTTTTCCGTAGTTATAGAATTATCTGCGATATTAGCTGACTGCACAACAGCAGTACCAAGCTTCTCTGAAGTTATTGCAGAATTAGCAATCTTGTCAGAAGTAACTGCGCCATTAGCTATCAGTGTAGTAGTCACCACATCACCATCAGCAGGCACGAAATCATCAAGATCCACTGCACTCACCGGATTAAGAGCAAGTAAGATTAGCACTAATAAAAATTTTACATTCATGCCCATCATTCACTCTCTTCATCTTTTTCAACTGCAGTTTCGGCTGCATCTTCTTCATTATCAAGAGCTGCAGATTCTTGATCCAATTCAGCGTTAACAGCAGTTTCATCATCGATCTCAGCTTCTTCACTGCTAGCAGAGCTTGCAGGCTGGAATTGATCTTCAGCCATCGCCGAAACACTTTGCTGACCAAGTGCGGTCATAGTATCAGCTGCCAGCACCGGTATAACGAAGCCACAAACTAATATAACGATAACTAATATTGATATGGTTTTTTTCATTGTAGTACTCTCCCAGGGTATTCAATAGCTATAGAACTTAAATTAGGTTTCAAATCTCTTGTGTCCGTGCGTGAAAGCTTTAAAACTAAAATCTCTTTGAGTGCAGATATCGGCACCATAAATTCTGTTTGAGTCAATGTTAGTGCCACCGGTGGCGCTGAAGTAGAGGCATTGAGATTAGTAACGGTATTACCACTAACCATATCACCGGGATCATAAGAAGAATAGGCTAGGCGCCAATCTATCAGCTGAGCCGTATTATTACTCGAGCTCCAACTCAGAATAACTTTAATATTAGGATTATTAGGATCTAAGCTAACTAAATCTGGTGGCATAACTGTAGACCAAGTAGAACTTCCTTGCCCGAGGAACCTGATTACAGGCATACTCATATTAGCAACAGTACCAAAAGAAGTACCAGTGCTGCGCAATGAATCTTTAAGCGGAAGAGTAAGTGATTTAGTAGTAATAATTGGTTCTAGTTTTTCTACGGCTATAGATCCGTTGCTAATTTGACTTGGATTTAATTGCTGCACCACAGTAGTATTGTTAATAACAGTGGTCGCACCATTAACTGGAGCTGGTGCTGGAACATAAATCGTAACCGGTGCAGCAGGCGCAATAGTAGCGCCATTCTGATAGCTGGCAAACTCTATCGGTTCAGACCATGCCGCATTATCATCACTGGCTTTAACGTATACCAGCCCAGAATCTTTATCTAGGAAGACTGTACCAATTGCCGCACCGTCGTAAGCATCACGCTCAGCTAAAGTACCAACAGCATCGAAATTCAAAGTATTATTGGTGATTCTATTCTTCTGCAGCAGCTTACCTTTGAGCCTGCGCAGAGGAACTTGGAAGTTATAGACACCATCATGTTTCTGCATACCAGCTGGTTGTCCGGTCGGCACTACTGATACAGAGAATTTCTTCGCGATATATTCAAGCTGCTCAGCACTCAGGGTTTTTTCATCAACGATATCCACCAAAGGTGGTTTAGGCTGCAAAGTAATCAAGTCGCGGGAAGCGAAACTATGCCTAAACTTACTGCGCGGATTACCATCTGTATCATAAACAATAAAATCGAAATTCTCAGATTGATTCTTAAACTCAGGCAAGTTCATACGTAAATCTATAAATGATTGACCTTGTTTAACTGGATAATTAAAGACCGCAACAAGCTCATTGGCATCATCAGTACTACGATAGGCTTCGATTTTAATACTGCCTTTCGGAACAGTAATTAGTTCAGCTGAAGTATCAA
>JAYVUR010000254.1:0-8825 GCA_043787715.1 Candidatus Melainabacteria bacterium | reverse complement strand
AGTAGTTTTTTGCGTATATCTCTGATGTGGTCTATAGCTCTTGGCTTGGCTTGGTATTGCTTCAGCTTGCCTGCTAGATCTGCTGATAGTCCTTATTGGATTAGTTTACGGGCGAAGCTTGATAAATATCTCGCTGCTAATCTCGATCCACAGCAATATAGTTATGAAATTCTAGGGCTAGAACAGCCTCTACCAGACTATCTTGGCAAAAATCCAGACACTGTTATAGATTTTTCTGGGCTAGTACCAAGCTCACGCCAACAATTACGCACCATTACAGCTAGCAGCCGTGATCCAATCGAGCAAGCAAGGATTAATATTAAAATCTACTCGTATATCAACGCTTGGATAGCTGACACTGATATCCCTGCCGGCGGCAGTCTTAGTGGCGTACATCAAGAACATATCAGTGTCTCACCGGCAGATATGCAGTTGGTAATTAGTGCGGATAAAACCCAATACGAAAACATTAAATACAAAACAGCAAATCACAGAATCCTTAAAGGCGAAAGTCTCAAGCTTAATGCTCTTAAAACTACTAAGTTAATTAATCTAGGTGACCCTGTAACCATGGTCAGCGAGAGCGCTTTAATCAAACTAGAATTCAAATGCAAAGCCATGGGCGCTGGTGATATCGGCGATGAGATCACGCTTAACTGCCCAGATTTGACTAACAAAAACCCTAAAGCCCAGATTAGTGGACCGAATCAAACGATACTGAAATAACGGATTGTCATCACAAAATAGGATATATAATATCTGAGAGTGGGGAATAATACTTATATGAAGCAGCTAATAATCCTTATCCTAGGTCTAATCCTAGTCGTGCAGCCCGTGCTAGCTGAAGATATTGCTATTCCACTGGCCCCGGAAGCGCCGACCATCACTCTAGAACTGCCGCAAGAACCGGAACTTAAATACTTAGATGCTAAGCCACTAAGTCTAGAACCTAGTGAGCCTGAAATCTCTGCTATGCCGCATGGTCAAACTGAAAATCTTGGTGGACTATTAATTCCAGAAATCACTGCGCCAGTAGCTGAACCTATCTCTGAAGTTATGCCAGTAGCCGCTGAGCCTAAGGCTCCAGATTTTAATGGTGAACCGAGTGCGACCAATGAGACTATAGAAAATGCTGTGCAAGCCAATATGAGTGAGTAAGCTATAATTCTCAGCGATGTTAAAAGCTGGAATCGTCGGTCTACCTAATGTAGGCAAATCAACTCTCTTCAACGCACTCAGTGATAACCACGGCGCGCAGGCGGCGAATTATCCTTTTTGTACTATTGAACCTAACAATGCTATTGTTAGCGTCCCTGATTCGCGCTTGCAAGTTTTGCAGAAGCTGGTGAGCACGCAAGTGACTGTGCCTGCTGCTATTGAGTTCGTAGATATCGCTGGACTTGTAGCTGGCGCCAGCAAAGGCGAGGGCTTGGGTAATAAGTTCTTAGCGCATATTCGTGAGACTGATGTAATCGTGCAAGTAGTTAGATGTTTCGAGGATAGCAATATTATCCACGTCGCTAACAAGATCGACCCGATCTCAGATATAGAGCTGATCAATACTGAACTTGCGCTCTCTGATCTGGAGCAAGTACAAAAATCCCGCGAGCGCAACGGTAAGAAACTACGTGCTGGCGATAAAGAAGCCGTGGCTATCGAAGCGGTGCTCGCTAAAATCCACCCACTACTTGAAGAAGGCAAAGCCGCACGCGCAGCCAGTCTCACTACTGAAGAACAATTCTTGATTAAATCTTACGGACTTATTACGCTTAAGCCTATTGTCTACGCTGCTAACGTCGCTGAGACCGATATGGCAAGCGGCACTAATGCGTTCGTCGAGTCTGTGCGCGCTTACGCTAAAAGCGAAGGCGCTGGCGTGGTGGTGGTCTGCGCTGCGGCTGAAGAACAATTAATCGGTATGAGCGTAGAAGAGAAAACAGAGTTCCTCGCTGAAATGGGCGTTACTGAAACCGGCTTGAATAGTTTGATTCGCGCCGTCTATGCTTTATTAAGTCTGCGCACTTACCTCACTGCTGGCGAGAAGGAGGTGCGCGCTTGGACTATACATGCCGGCGACAGGGCACCTGCTGCTGCTGGAGTGATTCATACAGATTTCGAGAAAGGATTTATTAAAGCAGAAGTGATTGGTTATCAGGATTTTGTGAGTTGCGGCTCGCGCAGCGCAGCTCGCGACCAAGGTAAAGCCCGCCAAGAAGGCAAGGAATACGTGGTGGCGGATGGGGATGTTATGGAGTTTAAGTTTAATAACTAAACTAAATTAGCCAAAAACGTCGCCCCCGGCATAAGCCAAGTCTCAGCTCCATTAATGTCAGGCAAACGCTTATGCACACCGCTTTCCAATGATATTTGGTAGGCATAAGGTACCTTCACTCGCTCGAGGAAATATTTCAAGCTCGGGTCTAAGCTGCGGTCAGATTCTTTAACTTCTATCGCCATCCATGGTTTTTTGTTCTTAAGTACTATAAAATCTACTTCTCGACTTTGCGAGTCTCTATAGAACCTCAAATCCATTTCAATTCCCTGAGTATCATAGAACCAGTGACACATACGCAACAGATGCATAGCAACTAAATTTTCAAATCTAGCTGAGGTTTTTTCAACACGCGCCCAATCCCAGAAATATAACTTCTTCTCTTTTTTGGCTGCACGTAATTTAGCTGGACCATAGGGGGCAATACGAAAACAAGCATAATTCTTCTCAAGTATATCCACCCAACGCGCTGCTGTTTTGAAATTAACTTCTAAATCTTCACGCAAACTATTAATTGATAAAACTGAGCCCACGGTATAAGGCAAGTGTTCAAACAGATTAGTGATTTTATCGAGCATCTGAATATCTTCTAGGTCGCGTATATCTTCTCTTATAAGCCTGTGTCCATAAGCATTACGCCAGCGCAAAGCCTCGGTCTCTGATCCTGAAAATAAAGGCTCAGGAAAACCACCAAATAGCATTAACTGTTCTAATGTTGCTTGGCTGCTGCTTGATTTACTCTGTGTTTGATTAATTTGTTCAATGGTATGAGTTTGGGAAGGGCATTCTAGTTCTGCCAAAGTAAAAGGATGCAAACGATGGAAATAATACCGTCCTTGCATTGAATCACCACCTCGACTATAAACATCAAGCATGGCACTACCAGTTACAAGTATTTGATGTTTACGATGATAGAGGTCATATTTGCCTTTCAGCCAATTACGCCAGCTACGATATTTATGAATCTCATCAAAAACCCAAAGATGAGCATTTTGATCAAGGTTACTTTTACGTATTAAATTTTTATGCTCATCATCATCCCAGTTGTAATAAACTCCATTCCCGCGAGCAAGTAATTCACTAGCAAGAGTAGTCTTACCAACTTGCCTAGGCCCCGCCAGTAGCACCATTTTCTTGCCAAGATCTTTGATTATTTGCTGCTGAATACGGCGTTCTGGCATAAATTATCAATCTGCATAAATTATACCACAGTATAAAACATACGTGCATAAATTATACTTGGCTACAATTTATACAGCTATCTTCAGAGTCCACTCCGAAATTGTACGCCATTTTCGGAGTACGCTACGGGTTTAGCTGCTATATTCGTAACACACTACGAAAAATCGGGTCTTGGTTAGCGCAAACCCTGCGGCAAAGGAAAAGTAATTTTCTCTTCTTTGTGCACTAAGGTTTCTATTTTAGTTTCGCCAAGAACAGCTCCGAGCTTAGCAACTAGAGTCTCGACTAGGGATTCTGGCGCACTGGCTCCAGAACTTATGCCTATAACCTTGCCAGCGAGATTCGAACTAGGCTGATACTCATTGGGGTTAGGCACAAGTTCAGCGCTAACTCCAGATTTCTTAGCAAGCTCCAGCAAGCGCAAAGTATTAGAAGAATTATTACTGCCGATAATAAGAATATGGTCACAATCTAGAACCAGTTCCTTAACAGCATCTTGACGGTTCTGCGTCGCGTAGCAAATATCATCTGAGCGCGGGAATTCTATATCACTAAAAGTTTCTTTGAGTTTAGTTACTATTGCTGCGGTGTCATCAAGTGATAGCGTAGTCTGGGTGGCAACTACTAAGCGCTCATCATGGAGAATCTCAGCAAGTTTCTCTACATCAGTTATAGTTTCAACTAGATATATATTCTGCTGCGGCTTGAACTGCGCTTCTAGCTTGGCTTTGGTGCCGTCGTCGTGTTGCATCGCCTCGTCCTCGCGAGCAGCCGCGTAGCCCATCGCCCCAAGCACCTCTTGATGCCCTCGATGCCCGATATAAATCACACGCTTACCTTCACTAATCGCACGCGAGATTTCATTATGTACTTTAGTGACTAGCGGACACACAGCGTCTATAAAATTGAGCCCGCGCGCCTTAGCTGCTTCTATCACTGCTGGCGCCGTGCCGTGCGCCGAAAATATCAGCGTCGCATTATCAGGCACTTCTTCAAGAGTCTCCACAAAAATCACCCCGCGCGCCTTGAAGTCATTCACCACATGGTGATTGTGCACAATTTCATGACGCACATATAATGGCGCGCCGTATTTAGTCAGCGCCAAATCTACTATATCTATAGCTCGGTTCACCCCCGCACAAAAACCACGCGGCTTAGCTAGTACTATGCGGGTGCTGATGAGGGTAGCCATAGCTGCTGATTATAGCCAAGGCAGCTAAAAGGTACGATAGCCTCAAAATAGAGCTATTGTAGCTTTGACACACCACTAAAAGACCGCTATTAAGGGATATTTCACGATTTTCACAATAAGTCATGATAATATATAAAATACGATGAACACTTCAACATTGGGAAGGTCTTAGCTAGAGCAGGAATAGAGCTGGGTCAAAAGCCCGATACCCCTAAGAAACAAGCACAATCAGTAAAGAGAATTGAAACAACTATCACCAATTTCATTAGTGTTATTAAATCACTAGCTACAATACTGCTATTGACGTACCAGCTGCAACTTAAGCCTTTTCGCTGCTTCCCTTACAGAGCCTCCTGTGCTTACCAGCTAGCTAGAACAAGCCCCCCAAGCAACCTCTCCAACTCCGAAACCAAATAAAACGGCAGTGAAATTAAATCACCGCGCTGACTTAATTCATTCTGGCTAATGCGCAGACCGACTCTAGTTTTATACTGCTCCATAAAGATACGCAAACTTTTGAGCCTGCCTGTACTACCGAACTTCACTTCTATCGGCACTACCACAGCAGCAGAAGCTTTGAGGTAGTCAATCTCCGCCGAACTACTAGGACTATCTTTATGCCAGTAGAATAATTCCTTAGTAGCATAAGGTGATTCACTAGCTATCAGCTCTTGTCCGACGAACTGCTCTGCGAGTCCGCCATTGGCTTGAGCGAAGATATCCTCAGCATAAATAAAATTCATATCGTAGCCTAGCTTGGTTGAGACTAGTCCAATATCAAGAAATATTGTTTTGAAGCTTTTCACTGAAGCACCGGCAGCCAGTGGTAGCTGCGGAGAACTTGCTCGCACTAAGTTCACCAGTCCAGCCTTCACAAGTAGATCAAGAGCAATTCTAATATTACGGTTCTTCGCTTCTGGATAAACATGCGAGTAAACGAACTTCTTCGATAAATTAGCCGGAATATAATTGAACACCGCTTCTATATCATCGTGATAAGTATATTTAGCGTAGCGCCCGAAATCCAGCAGGTAAGCTTGAATAAGTCGCTGCTGCGCCTGCCTAGCACTAGCGTAGCCGTACTCTTCGCGAGTAAAGCTCTGCACTGCTTCAGGCAAACCACCGACCAGAAAATATTTTTTGACTTCATCTAATAACTGCTGGTGTATAACTGGATTAGATTTGTCACTAAGCGTAATAGATTCTATGTAATCAATATATTGCTTCTTATGCTGCGCAAGCAAGAACTCCTTAAATGACATTGGCTGCATCTGAAAATATTCGACCCTGCCAACAGGAACACGAGCTTCTTTATTATCAAGAACAAAATCCAATAAAGATCCCGCAGCAACTACATGCAAACCCGGATACTGCTCATAAAAATATCTAAGTCCGTTAATCGCTTCGGGACATTGCTGTATCTCATCCAAAAAAATCAAAGTCTCGCTAGCAGTCGCTTCAATACCTGTATTAAATGCCACTGCTTGCATAAAAGATTTGATATCGTAATTGTTCTGAAAAAAAACTTTGTACTGAGTGTCTATTTCAAAATTGATTTTGATGTAATTCTTAAAATGAGTTTTAGCGAACTCTTCTACCGTGTAGGTCTTGCCAACCTGCCTAGCCCCACGAATAATCAAGGGATGTGGTTTAGGCTGCTTTGCCCAGTTTTCTAGGTATTGTTCAGCAAAACGGTACATATACCCCTATATTTTACCCTTTTTGTGAAAAAATACCCCTTGTTTTTTCAAATTATTAAAGTTTCAGGGGGTTAATGCACAAACAGCCCCAATCGTGATATCTTGAAAATAGGATCAAACCGGATTAGATAATAGATACTTAATAATATAATGCTTGCTTTATTATCCACTGCTATGCTAGTCTGGATAAGACGCAAAAATTATGAAAACAGCAACAGCAGCATTAGCAGCAGCCCTTCTAGCAACAACTCCTGGATGCAAAACCCACAACAATTCATGTACTCCACGAATAGACCAAAAACCAGCTCTTGGTAATATTCTTATTCAAGCTCCATTAGGGGCTCCACGCCCAAACCCAAGGAAAGAAGAACCATCTTTCTCTTCTCTACCTGCTCACAGACTGCCTGTAGATAATCCTTATGTCGTAGCTGGGACTAACAAATATGGTAAACCCTATATTCAGTTCGCTTCAGGTTCTGCAAAAGGACATGTTTCTTGTGTTGAATGGGTGTTTGATGAAGTTAAATCATGCGGACATCCAAAACAATTTAAAATTACTAGAAGCCTTGCTACTCTTCAAGAAATCCAAGATGCTCTCCGCGGACCTTATCAGATCCCTCCGCACGCTCAATATTTCCAAGTCGCTATAGCCCCAAGTTTTAACATAACAGAGAAGGGGCAACTTATATCTGGTAATCGACAAGCTGTAGTCTCCTTCGCTGAAGAACTCGCTGCAACTCTAGAAGCAAGTGGGAGACTACCAGATGCAAAATTATTGGGAGTAATGAAAGCTATAATTGGGCTACTAAATCCAAACTCAGCATCTGCTAAGTTGATTAGGGCTTATATTAAGCATCCAGACGCGACGACAAAACCTGCGACACCTAGACCTCTTGCATTAAATACATTCCACCGTCCTAAAGAAGCATCACCAAAGCAGCCACTTGCTAATCGGGGCGATGGAGCAGAAGTTCGGGTTCCCTCGCCTATGGATTTATTGCATGACAAGTTCCCAGTAAGAGATGGCCGTTATAGCATCGACAATCAAGGCATTCCGCCCGCACTCTTACATACAGCACCGAAGAAATAAATCTAAACTACATGTAACAGAGCTTGCTGCAATGCTACATCACTTGCTCAAATAACTAGCAAGCATGTTACCCCTACCAACTAAACCCTCAGCCTCTCCGCCGCCTCTCTCACGCAAGCTTCAGTAGCTTCCCAATCTAGACATTTGTCTGTAACTGAGACACCATACTTGAGTTGCGACAAATCCTCTGGTATCGGTTGGCTACCACCGTTGATATGACTTTCTATCATTAAACCAATTATCGAGCGGTTGCCGGCGAGTTTCTGGTCAACTATATTCGCTAGTATCTCTGGTTGCTTGTATGGATCCTTGTTAGAATTCGCGTGATTGCAATCGATCATGATGCCGGTGTTGATGCCCGCTACTTCAAGCTCACGCTCAGTGATTTCGATATGCACCCTATCGTAGTTAGGACCAGTAGTGCCGCCGCGCAGAACTATATGCGCGTCAGGGTTACCAGTAGTATGCAAGACGCAAATCTTGCCTTCAGAATGATTGATACCTAAGAATTGTTGTGCTTGCGAGCAAGATTGAATAGCATTAATCGCCACGAGTAAGTCACCAGTAGTGCCGTTCTTCAGACCCACTGGCATAGACAATCCTGAAGCCATTTGGCGGTGAGTCTGCGACTCAGTAGTACGCGCACCAATCGCTGACCAAGTAATAAAATCAGCAAGATACTGCGGCACAACCGGATCAAGCATCTCGGTTGCTGTTGGCAGACCCATCTCAGTTATAGTTGCTAGTATTTGACGTGCCTTACCAAGACCATTAACCACATCAAAAGTTCCATCGAGATGCGGATCGTTAATCAGTCCTTTCCAGCCAAGCACAGTACGCGGCTTCTCGAAGTAAACACGCATCACGATATAGATGCTGTCTTTTACTTCGTCGTGAAGTTTTTTGAGGCGCCTAGCGTAATCAAAAGCAAGCTGAGTATCGTGAATAGAACAGGGACCAATAATCGCAAGCAGACGCTTGTCGTGACCGTGAATAATATCGCTAGCTATCTTGCGGCTCTCAACGATCATCTCAGCTGACGCGTCAGATAGAGGAAGGATGTCATAAAGCGACTGTGGCGTAGGCAGCGGGTCTATGCGATCGACTCGGAGGTTGTAGGTTTGCTTCGGGCTCATTTCGAGTAATGTGTAATACTACCATAGCAATATCGTGACTGACGTCACGATATTGCGCTGCCCGCCACGAGTGCAAAATCTAAACACCACTATAAAAAACACCATGGTAAGCTAATGCATCGCCATGATATTATATTAAATATGCAAGCTATTAGTGACTACTCAGCCCTAAGCAAAGGCTAGATTGCCGAGAAATAGCTTTTGGCAGGCTTCTAGGGCATGAAGTCCTTGTTTTTTAGCTGTTTCTATTGCC
>JAYVUR010000253.1:0-13059 GCA_043787715.1 Candidatus Melainabacteria bacterium | reverse complement strand
TCTCAGAAATCTGCTTCTCTGTTAGCTTATTATTTTTCAATCTCGATATACCTCCAGTTTTTCAATTACTGGTATATTTTATCGAGAGGGTGCCACTTGTGGCTAATGTAGTTCTTCGTTTATTTATCCAAAACAAAATTAACCTAAGAACGGCGAATATAGCTTTATATGATGCTGCTAACTCAGTGAAACTTTATGACAATCAAAGGGAACGCATGAACACAGCTGCGCAGCACCTTATTCAACTACTCAATCAACAGAGCCTCAAGTCCAAGACACAAACAGATACTGATATAAATGAACTAATTGGGTTATCACTTGAACAGAATTTTGACAAAGCCACGAAACGACTTATTGAAGTGCTAATCAAGAAAGGCTTCCTCTAACTTGCTCGGGACATCATCATTTAAGCCGCTAGTTCTTGCAGCAGCCATGCTCTATAATTCAGCTTGCTCTCCAACATCGAAAACCACAAGCTTCAGCCCTGAAGACCGTGCAGCTCACCAAGCCTACGACAACGCTCTAAGACCAGAAGACGTTAGCTACCTCAATCGCCGCAAAAACGAAATCAGTAAAGAACAATATGAATTCCTACTAGCCTTCAGCAATAGAACTAATCGCTCAGCTTCAGAATTAATAAGTATCCTCAATAGGCTTATAAATAAACGCCAGCAACCTAGCACCCCAGATCCAGACGGACTAGCAATCCTAGAGCAAATCGTCAAAACTAAGATCGAAAGCGTAACCACTAGCAAATAACATGTATAGTTATTTTATTCGAGATAATAGATTGCTATACTAATTGCAATGAATATTTATTATTATAAACATCCAAAACCACGAGCTAATCCAAAAGCTGCTCATCAAGAAAAAATAGCGCATTCACAAAATCATGCAGCTTCTAGAAAAGAACCTAGAGATCCCTCTAAACCTTGGACTGGACCTCAAGTCAATGAACAAGATACTATTTATAGCTTCAAAGAAATCACAATTAAAATCCCCGTAGAATCATTTGATCAGCACATACTTGCTCGGCAATCATACACAAGGTCTGGTGATGGCTTGTATGTAATAGTCGAGCCCGGTAAAGAAATCCCCAAGGGCTTAAGCAAACAAAACCATAGTATTTATGAGGCTAAGCGTTACGAGAAAGTTACAATCGCCCTGCACGCTACTGAACCAAACAGTGAAGCAATAGCTGATACTAAACCCAACGAAGCGTCAGCCATTGCCCCAGCATTAGCAAAACCTAAGCCACCTAAAGCACCACCAAAACCCAAAGTCGCTGATCCATGGACACCAACAGTACCAGCAGGGCCTAGACGACCAATCTCACGCGGCCACGGCTGGCAGGGACGCTAACTTTCTTCGCGCAAAACTTCGTAACTAATATTCATCACCCCAGACTCTATGCCACCAAGCTCACGTGCGGCAGCTTCTGAGACATCAAGGTCACGCCCTTCAACGAAAGGTCCGCGATCATTAATGCGCACCACTAACTGGCGATTATTATCCAAGTTAGTAATTAATAGATAAGTATTTAGCGGCAGAGTTTTGTGCGCTGCTGAGAGAGTTTCTTTGTTGAAGACTTCACTATTAGCTGTGCTTCTGCCGTGGAACTGGGAACCGTACCAAGAAGCGCGGGAACGAAACAGCTCACCACTGCGCTTGAGTTTGAGGTTCTCGAGTTTCTCCTCGATGATATCCTCGATCTTCTCTTTGGCCTCGTCACCCTTCGCGTAGGCCCGCAACTCTAAAGAACTAAGACCTTGGGTACTTAGTAGATAGACCAAGAGGAAAGCCCAAACAGTCCTAAGGCTTAGGGCTTTAGCTGCCAGCAGCCTAAGGATCTCAAAGACCTCTTTACGATATTTACCGTATAAAAAAAACAACACTAATCCGTACTCCAAGGGTCTCGAGTTACTAAAAGTAGCACAACAGAGCCATTTTTTGCTAGTGGGGGGACAGCTAAGCATATGAAGAAATTCTTATAAATTTGTCTATATTTAATCATTATTCCCCTAGGCAATAACCCTCTAACAGGCTATAATTAATACGTAAGACGTATTGTCATAATAGTTCCTTAATATTTCTGGAAATCCGCCCTAGCAGCGACGCTTGGATAAGAATTCATAGATAAGATGTTTAAGGATAAGAAAAGACAAAGATGTCTAATTAATCAGTAAAAACAAAGGGGTTTTTACTATCAACAAGGCAACAGCAATCAGCGAAGCAGCACCAAAACCAGTAGCAGCTACGGCAGCAGCTCAACATACTGTGGCGCCTGCTATTAAACAAAACGCGCAAACTCAAACCATAACTCAGCAGGCTCAAGTTGCAGTAAACACTAATACTCAAAGCACCAACTCTGGATCAATCAGCGTCGAGCCGCAACACATCAATCCGGAATCTGTTCAAGCTAAAGCCACTGAGCTACTGAAGATCCCTCGTGATCAAGTGCAAGTACCTACAGAAATCTACGCCGAAGCTGTCGGTGCAGAGACCCTCGCCAGAATCAAAACCGATTACCTCAATCGCAGAGAAGCCTTACTTAAAGAACTGGCAGAGGGTAAGAAGATTTTTGCGAGCTGGGACTGCGACGGCACTATCACATCCAAGACTGTTCTTAAAGTTGAGAACACTAGATCTATCGGCTCTAAGCATGATGTGCACTATCTGCGCACACTAGTTAAAGGTGTCGCTAAAACCGGTGGTCGTTTCGAAGTGAATACCGCAAGAACCGGTCCTATAGCTGGTCCTAGCTTAGTGGGTACTGAGGGTCCTAAGTTTATGTGCAAGGATGGCAAGTTCCATAACCCGCGCATAGCTAGTGAAATATCTTCGGTCTTGCATGAGTTCGGTATTTATAATCTTAGTGACGCTGATAACCTGAAGATTTATAACGCGCTTACTATTAATGGTCTTAGCGGAGCTGTTACCCATCACCCCGGACAGCCGCTTATAGTTAGAGATGCTGTTGGCAAATATGGCGATTTGATTAATGCCATGAATTCAGCTAAAGTTCCTGGCTATCAAGAAGGTTTCCTCGCTGAACTTGAGAAGATAGTAGCTAATAAGAACGAAGCTAGACCACTGCGCGTACTCGAATATAAAGCTATCCCTGAAGCTTTCCGCAATAACCCCAAGCTAAGCGTCGATCAATACCTCGCTTATATCGATCTTGTTAAGAAGTCACGCGCAGAGAAATGGGACACGAATAAGTTCGCTAGCGAACTTATTAACAGCGGCCTCAAGAACGCTATAGATACTAAGAACAGCTTCAATGCTAGTGATACACAAGCAGAAGCCAAGCTAACGGCCGAGGCGCGCAAGGGTTTTATCGCTTGCCTTACTCCGCATGCTCTTGATTCTTACGGCATTATTCGCGAAGACATCAAGCTCAAGATGTATAAGCTGCTTGCCGACTTCAGCCGTGCACCAGAAGTAATAGCTTGGGCTCGCAAGAAATATGGCAAAGATATTCCAGAAGGCACGACACTATTCACCATCAATGGTAAGAGTGTCGATCATATTCGCTTCGATGAGAATGGACCAGTTAATCTCAAGACCGGACATCCATACAAAGGACTTGATGAGCTAATCCAAGATCTAAAAGAAGGTCATAGCCCAGACAACAAAAACGCTATTTTTATTGATGTTAAAGACAACCATCCTCAACCTTACTTAGAGATGGCTCCTAACACTACCAAAGATGAAGTCTTACCAAGTCAAGAAAAAGTAAAGCAAGAAAACTTATTAGTCATCGGTGCAGGTGATAGCCCCAAAACAGACACAGACATGCTGGGTCAATCAGTCTTACTAGGTGGCTTTGGCTACATAGTGCGCGGTCAAATGGGGCCTGAGACTGTCTGCGACAAGATGGTAGAGCTTCTTGCTAAACCACAAAACTCACATCATCAATACGCGCTTAAGAACCTAGATGATCACAACTATCAGTTAATCGCTGCTGTCGATGGTATGCAAGCCGGTACCATTCTCACTAAAGCCGAATGGTCAGCTAAACTACTAGCGAAGTATAACTCCAAAATATTCCGCGCCGATAATATTCACCAGATGAATGCGATGAACGCTTCTATCTTTAGTGAATTATTCAAAAGCGACAAAGAGTTCGATCTTAAACTTGATGAGAACAGTAAGTGGATCAAAGATGCTCTAGCCATGAATAATCGCGCTGACCTTGCTACACCAGACTGCGGTACTCAAGAGCGCATCCAAGACGAAGTCTACGATCCTCAAGCGATACCTATCGAGAAAGTCGGGCCGTGGATGCGCACTGCACTTAAAGGCATAGCCTATGCGATGCAAGGTGCTGGCGTGTTCGGCATAGTCTCCAAGTTAATTAGACAGAAATCCCTAGTTCGTGCAGCCACAATAGTGCAGCGTGTTTCTCTTGGTCTGAACAATATTATCTCCGGTGTTAGCAGAGGACTTATAGCTCCAGCTGTGCGCTTCCCGTGGCAGTTCATCGGTGAGATGATCGGATTATTCTCTACCACCTTTAAAAAATCCTCAGTCACAGGACAAATATTCCGCGCGCTCTCTAACGTAACTCTTATTGGCAGAGCGAATGAACTAATCATGCGTGAGAATAATAATCTCGATAAGTTTGCAGATGACAAAGCAACTAAAGATGAGCTAACCAAGACTTTTGGTTCTGAGCATAGTGTACATAAAGACATTAAACACGAAGCAGCTAAACTCACCAAAGCACGCATGAAACAAGCAGATAGCATAGAAAACTTCTTAGGTATTGCAAACTTTATGCGCAAAAATCTTGGTGCTCCGGGTAGAGCGATGGCGAATTGTATTAGATTCTGCGCCGAGGCTGTCGCTGATTTAATTCAAGGCGGCAATATGATGATACAAACCCTGACTATACCTGCCTATGGCAAATATATGCTCAGCAATTTCCTCGGCACTAAAGGTAAAGGCATCACCAGATTGTCACAGAATAGTGGCAGACCTTACAACAGTCCATTTAGTCCAGCTCACCAATATGCGACTCTTGGCTTCGCTACAGCAGCAGCTAGTATCGCAGCAGGTATAGTTGGCAAATTCAATGCCGGTCTAGGCCAGGCTATTACTAGCATCGCAAATATCATTCCTACTCTTGGCATAGTTACCACTGGTAAGCATGTGACGCAAGATGCCGCTGGTGATCCGCGTAGATTCACTACTGTGAATGGCAAGCAAGAAACTTATAGCCCAGAGAAAGCTGGTCGCCATCAGACTTGGGGCGGCTGGATACAAGCACTCGGTGGACTATTCCTCGGCTCAGATATCGGTCAATTATTATTCGACGTCGGTACTGGTACTTACTTGCATGGTGTTAATGAAGAACTTAAAGTACGTAACGATGACTCTGCTGTTAATAAGCTGAGTCGTGCTGGTACTTATTTCCAGCATGAAGCACATACAGCAATTCCTAGTGCAAAAATCTCTACAGCCAAGCCGAATGAAGAGATAGCTTTTGTAGCATAAATTTCAACTCATAAAAAAACCGCCCCTTGCGGAGCGGTTAACATGATGACCAGTGTTACTTATGCGTTTAGCATTCGCTAGCGCTGCTTAGATCCGAGCATGCAATGCTCTTTTCATCGCCTCCAGCTGCTCAGCTGCCGTGAAATAATTCACAGCATTGCCCAAACCAAACGCATGAGGACCATCAGGTCTCTGTGTTTTTAGTGTGTTCACCGGCTTCATTGGCGATGACACCCGAGTTAGGATGTCATTCATCATGCTGTTAATAATAGCGAACTTGGGGCATCAAGCGCAAGGCCCTATTAATAATTTCTTCGGTTTTTGCTTTAATTCTTTTTAAGATTACGGTACAAAACCTAAAGCGACTAGAAACCAGTGTCAGATGCTAGGCGCTCAAGCCCGAGCAACCGGAGTATATGAGGCATACATGAGGATTGCGAGGGCGCAGAGCAACAACGCAGATGGCACTGGGCTTCAGTCGCTAAATCTTTTCGCGAGCGACTAGACCTAAGATGAATATATAGGCATAGCAGACGAATGCTACTACCAAACCAGCATCCCAATTAGGCACTAGAGCAGCACCTTGGGTCAGTTCAGCGACACGAGCGATCAAAGGACCGACCACAGCGCCACCGATAATAGCAGTGCAGAGTACCGCTGAGACTGAGCCAGCATAGTCCTTAGAGAAGTTATTAGTGGCAATACTATAGATAGTAGGGAACATGATAGAGATGAAGAAACCAACTAGCGGGAATGCCCACTGTGCTTGCCCGATACCGCCAGACATAGCAAGGTAGAGTGATAGGGCTGCTAGAGCAATATATGATTGAATCGCTACTTTGCCGGGGATACGGTCTAATACCGCAGAACCTAATAGTCTACCTAATAGTAGTCCGCCCCAATAATTACTAATAACAGTATTCTTAGTCGCTTCAGCAGCATCACCAAGCAACATAGAAATATGGAATTTATCTTCAAGATAGAAGCTAATGGTGTTAGCCACACCCACTTCCACGCCTACGTATAAGAAAATGCCAAGAGCATAAAGGTAGATAAGCGGCTTAGAACTTAAGAGCTCAAGAGTGAGGTTCTTACCACCATGCTTGAGATCAGTGATCTTATTGCCGATCTTCTCAATAATACCTTTCTTCTCGCTTGGATACTTAGGTATCGCAATAGCAGCTAACATCACTAAGGCAATAGCGGTGAATACCCAATAAGTCATAGTCCAGTGTAAACCTTGAGACTTAATTAGAGTAACGATTTGCGGGGCAGCATAACCACCAAGACCATTAAGCACCATGAACAAAGTCAGATTACGGCTATATTTAGCTGGATCAGAAATCTCAGAGACTAATGGATTAATCGCCACTTGTATGCCAGTAATACCGATGCCGCACAAGAACATCGCCAGCATGTTAACGCCGAAGCCCGGCACTGCAGCGAATAAAGCCACACCAATAGTTGTGATAACAGAACTAAACACCAAGCTAGCCTTCTTGCCATTGGCTTCCATATAGATACCCCAAGGAATAGAAGTAAGCCCATATGCAATAAAAAACACTGCCGCCAGGAACGAAGATAATGAAGCACTAACTTCATAAGTCTCGCGAATTTTAGGAATAATGGCACCAGCCACGTTGGTGATAGCACCGAACGAGAAATACGCGAATGCTACTGCGAAAAATAAAGCCATATAACTAGATTCCTTCTTCTTAAATAAGTCTAGTGGATTAATGCTAATAAACTTCTTTTTGCCGGTTTTGGCTTTGATTTTGGTGGCCATTTATTTTACTCCTTTGTATAATTCCAGATAATACCTGTAAATCTAGAACTAATGGTTAAATATAGCAGAAACGATGCTAATCGTCTGGTTTTTGCGCTAGGATAGTGCATTCCTATGGCTAAAGTTGAAGTAATACTATTAGAAGATGTCAAGAACCTCGGTAGCAGCGGTGAGTTGGCTGAAGTCAAAATGGGTTACGCCCGTAATTGGCTACTACCTCAAGGACTAGCTTCAATACTTGATGCTTCTACACTTAAGGCTTACGCTAGGCGCAAAGCTAAGATCGAAGAGCTTGGTGCTAAGCGCAGAGAAGAAGCGGAGAGCAATAAAGCTACTCTGCAAGATAAGTTTGAGACCAATAGATCTGTAATTATTCAATCACGCGCTGGTGAGAGCGGTAAGCTTTTTGGTTCTATTACTAAAGAACAACTAGCTGAAGAAATATCTAAGCAATTCGATATCAACGTTACTAAGTCACAAATCCTGACTAAAGAACCGATTCGTAATATTGGTGAACATCAAGTCAAAATCAGCTTACTTAGCGGTATGGATGCTAACGTCAGAGTTAAAGTCGAAGCTGCTTAGCGAAAATGTGACTTACGTCACGTTTTTGTGCTGCCAACTGTGAGTGCAGATTTTAGGATGCGTCTCCTTTTGAGTATAATATTTTAGTATGGTCGTAAACTACAAAGGTATTTTTATAACTGTCGAAGGTCCCGACAAAGCTGGTAAAACCACTCAGCTTAAGATGCTCAAAGAATATTCTGAAACTAAAGAGAAGGACTGGGTTTTCACACGCAACCCAGGTGGTACTGAACTTGGTAATCGTTTGCGTAATATTGTTCTTGACAGTAAAGAAACTATCTCTGATATGGCAGAACTGATGATCTATATCGCTGATAGAGCACATCACGTAGATCAATTCATTCGCCCCAAGCTTGAATCTGGACACGTAGTGATTTGTGATCGCTTCGCTGATAGCACCATGGCTTATCAAGGCTACGGACGTAATATGGATCTCAAGCTCATAGATCAGATGAATATCGCTGTCTGCGCTGATGTTAGACCAACCCTCAGTATATTACTCACAGTCACTGAGAAGGTTGCCCATGAACGCTCTAAAGGCGCGGAAAAAGACAGGCTAGAACAAGAGTCTAAATTATTCTTCGTGCGTGTACGCAATGGCTACAATATAATCGCCAAGAGCGAACCAGATAGATTCAAGGTCATTAGCACCGACTTCTTAAGTCCCGATGAAGTACACAAACAAGTGATTAGTTACATTGAGGAGCATATCGCTGATGTGCAGACCCTCAGAAGTAAAGGTATCTATAGATGAAGTGCGTACTTGTAACTGGCGCTGCTGGTTTTATTGGGTCGCATCTAGTTGATCAATTGCTAGCAAGCGGCGATAAGGTTATAGCTGTAGATAATTTTGATCCTTACTACGATGTAAAAATCAAACGTGCTAATTGTGCTGGGCATTTGCGTAATGCGAACTATAAGCTATACAAGGGTGATCTTTGTGATTTTAATTTCGTAGCGAAAATATTCAAACGCGAAGCTATCACTCATATAGTGCATCTTGCTGCTAGCGCCGGCGTGCGCCCATCAGTCGAGGACCCGGTTTTTTACGAACATAATAATGGCGCGGCGACAGTTATACTACTTGAACTCATGTCACGCACTGTGGCAGTACTTCCCAATGGTAAAGCCAATGCTAAATATGACGCTAGTCTTAAGGCGCGTATCGGGAAATTTATTTTCGCCTCTAGTAGTTCAGTTTATGGTGAGCGCGAAACCGCCCCCTTCCGCGAATCTGAAGATGTCTCTCGCCCAATTAGTCCCTACGCCGCTACTAAAATCGCTGATGAAGCGATGGTGCACTGCTTCCATTATCTCTATGCTGTACCAAGCATCGGACTGAGGTTCTTCACTGTCTACGGTCCTAGGCAGCGTCCTGATCTTGCTATTCATAAATTCGCTCGCTTAATGCGCGATGGCAAGACTATCTCAGTGTATGGCGACGGCTCAGCACGCCGCGACTTCACTTATATAGATGACATTATTGATGGTATTATTCGCTCCCTCGATGTGAATTGCGGCTATGAAGTGTTTAATCTTGGCGAGTCT
Organism: Candidatus Melainabacteria bacterium; assembly: GCA_043787715.1. Lineage (GTDB taxonomy): Bacteria > Cyanobacteriota > Vampirovibrionia > LMEP-6097 > LMEP-6097 > CAYUFH01. The sequence continues at coordinate 3,638 of JAYVUR010000253.1, read as the reverse complement.
GAAACTACTGATGTTTCTAGCTTAATTGCATTACTTGAGAAGCACTTAGGGTTTAAAGCTTTAGTCGAATACCTAGACCCTATCCCCGGCGACGTGCCGCTTACCTGCGCTGATATATCTAAATCACGGACTGTATTAGGCTATAACCCTAAAACCAAGATAGATGCTGGGATTGAGAAGTTTGCGCAGTGGTTTAAGACTACTCGGTGATTTCGACTATAAGTTTAAGTGGGAGTTCTATTAGCTGCTTCAAGCTGATCAAGCTTCATTAGTTTGCGCGTTATATACACGGCTGTAAGTAGCAATAAAGCCATCATCAACGGAATTGAAAGTATCCAGTATTCAGGTAAATTCATGTGGTACTCCTACTATCTATTATAGCGAGAGCACTAACTTGCACCCATTCCATCATGCTCTGGTTGGCGTTCTTGAGCTACCTGTTTTAGATCAACTGCAACTAAGTCCCTGACTATAGAATCAAAGTCCTCGAATGTAGGGATTAAAGCTGCCACTGTTGATTGGTCTCTGGCTTTATGCAAATTAGTTAAAGCTTGTCCAAGTTGATCACCATTTGCAGCAAATACTTGGTCCAGTTGATTCATTTCGGCGAATGATAAAGTAATTGGCTTTCCATCACGCGCCGGTATAATCACGTGAGAGCCAGCTTTAGCCGTAGCTACTGTTAGACCTTGATTTGCAAATCCAATATAAACACGAGAACTTTCCGGCAAATCTTCTGGATTGCTCTGTAAACCTTTAAGAAAATTTAGAATAGTTCTTGCAGCTGTATTATGACTAATATTAATCGACATAGGTTTAAGATTATACATAATCTCATTAAGATAGTCAACCGCACTAAGTATGCCGAATTATAACATTATTATAATCACCCAAGCCCAAAACCCCTACTCTAGAGCAGTATGCAAGAATAATACAGGAATTATGAAGAAACTAGAACTGCATTGGCGTATTTTCATTGGTATGGCCCTGGGCGCGGCGCTGGGCTTTGCTTTTTCGCAAAACAACCCTGATGGCGCTAATACCAATCCAAGCCTAGGCGGACTTGAGCTTGCTCATATCACCTGGATGGGCGAATTATTCTTGAAGCTTTTGCAGATGATAGTTATTCCTATTATTGTCTGTTCACTAATTAATGGTGTTGGGCATCTTCCAGTGAAGAGCCTTGGCAAAATGGGGCTAGCGACAGTGCTGGTATTCAAGGTGCAGATGTTATTCGCAGCAGCCTTCGGACTCTTATGGGTGAACTGGTTGCAACCCGGCAAATATATAGACTTGCACAAGATCATAGATTCTGGCGTTCATGCAGAAAAAATCAAATTCATCACTGAAGCTAAACCTAATCTAGTAGAAGTGGTGCTAAGCATGGTACCGTCCAATTTCTTCTCAGCACTTTCTGCCGGCTCACTCTTGCAAATTATTGTATTTTCGATTTTCCTAGCGGTAGCGCTAGTGCAAGTGAAGAACGGTGATAAGATACTAAACCTCTTCAAAGTCTTTCTGGATGCGATTCTTAAAGTTACGCACTGGATTATGCAACTGGCTCCATTTGGGGTTTTTGCGCTTATCACTAAGACAGTTGCTATAGGTGGACTAAGTTCTATTGCTGAATATAGTATGTTTATGCTCACTGTTGTTGGCGCGCTGATGAGTATGCTCTTCATTGTTGGCAGCCTGATGGTGCATTTCCTTACGGATTTTACTGTCCCTGAGTTCTTCTCTAAGATGCGCGAAGCGATGCTAACAGCATTTAGCACCTCTAGTTCAGCAGCCACTATTCCAGTGTCACTAGAGACCATGGAAACTAAATTTGGTATTCCAAACAGAGTAGCGAGTTTCGTGATTCCGATTGGCGCAACTATGAGCATGAACGGTGCTGCTATCTACGAATCGATAGTCACTCTCTTCATCGCGCAAGCTTGGCTACCTGAACCGCTTAGTCTCGGGCAGCAAATCTTCGTGGTATTTATGGTACTTATAGCTACTTTCGGCACCCCCGGAATCCCGCATGGTAGCTTGGTTACACTAGCTATAGTCTTGCAAGCAGTAGGCTTACCTATAGAGGCTATCGGAGTGATACTCAGCATAGATAGAGTGCTTGATATGTGCCGTACTGTGACTAACGTTAGTTTCGATAACCTTAGTTGCCTCATTATTAATAAGTTCGTGAAAATAGATCCTGATGAATTGCCAGATGCTCTGCCTGAAGGGATGATGGATGAAGATCACAGGTTAGCTTTGCAAGCGGCTAAGAACTAGTTATCACCGAAGCAATCTATTTTGCACTCGTGATTGAAAGCGCAAAATCGACACGTTGGTGTCGATTTTGCTAAGGCGTGCAAGCCCGAGCAACCGGAGTGTATATGAGACATACATGAGGATTGCGAGGGCGCAGCACAACAACGCAGACGGACAAAAGAGCTAGTTCCTACTGAGCCGCCGCAGAGAAGACCCTAGTCTGCGGTCTCTTAACTAAAGTCTTCATAGTCCCAGCAGCTATATTGAATAATATTTCTTCACCGACTACAGCTTTATCACCCATTTGCGAGTAAGCATTACCAGTCAGCACAGCTTGATCTGGCTTACCTTCTATGGTTTGGTTCATCACCACTTGGCGCGACTCAGCGTAAGTATCACCGCTATAAAATCGAATATGATGATCAAGACTTGTAGAATAAGCCGAAAATACCTGTCTATCGGTCTCCAGCACTACAAGATCAGCGAACAAGTATATGGGCTTCTCTTCGTCAGTAAAATAAAGTATCTTAGCGTTACTAGCGATGCGAACCAGTTTCTGCTGCGGCAAATATTGCAAATCATTAGATTCTACTCGCTTGTCTTTCTCCAGCAGCACTACATTATTCAAAAAATTCACATCATGCAATTGCTTAGATTTGGTCGCATCATCAGCCACAAAAAATATATAAGCTTCATCGCTAGTAATATCCCTATCGTTGCTATCGTATTTGACTGCGCCTTGTACATGCCCCTTATTAGCAATAAAATCGAACTCTTGATAATCCGAACTTATAACAGCTGGCTTAGAAGCTTCTTCCTGAGTGGATTTGATCGTGCTTACCACCTGCCCGCCATCGGCGTAACATTTAAGCTGCTTGAGCTTCACGTCATAGTCCATACGCGTGGACTTAATATCTATATCCTTAGATTCAAGAAATACTGAACCCGTAAAACTAATATTGCTGGGATTAGCAGCATCTGGCGCTGTCACCATATCCACTTTATCAGAGCTAATTAAATACTCGCCCACTTTTACTTGACTATGCCCTTCAAGCACTGAGTTGTTGTCTTGGAAACTTAATTTATCTGCCCTGACAATCTCGAAATCATCAATAACACTCACTTGCGCCTTAGTTGTGTTTTTCTTAGTAGCGGCCTCGACTGCTACTTGGCTAAAAGTAAGTAGCGTCACTAAGGCTAATGGCTGGAGGCGCATTTATAGTCTAATTGTATGCTAAATCAAGGATTTTATTATCAATATAATACAATTTACTCGTGCGACTTCAGCAATTCCCGCTTTAAGCAGAACAGCAGTAAAGAATAGGGCAGTAGCCTAGTTTAGACGGTCTTGAAAGTATTTTAAAGAGCTAATTTTGTTTTTG
>JAYVUR010000252.1:0-3269 GCA_043787715.1 Candidatus Melainabacteria bacterium | reverse complement strand
CATTTCAAGTACGGCTTGGTTAGCGCCACCATGCTTAGGACCCCAGAGAGCTGAGATACCAGCAGAAATACAAGCATAAATACTTGCTCCAGAACTCTGAACAGTACGCACTGTAGAAGTGCTGCAATTCTGTTCGTGATCAGCATGAAGTATCAATAACTGATTCATGATTTTAACGATGTCGTTATCGATCTCATATTGTTCAGCAGGTACTGCGAACATCATATTAAGGAAGTTGGCGCAGTAGCTAAGTGAATTGTTAGGATAGATCAGTGGTTGACCAATAGATTTCTTGTAAGAGAAAGCTGCAATAGTGCGTAACTTAGATAGGATGCGGGTCATATCAAGCTTCACTTGCTCTTCACTCTTAGCATTCACTGGATCTGGATAGTAAGCAGAGAGTGAACAAGTCATAGATGACAAGATCGCCATTGGGTGTGCTGTACTAGGGTAGCCAGCGAAAAAGTGAGTCATGTCTTCATGTAGAAGAGAATGACGAGTAAGACCTTGAGAGAACTCCTTGAGTTCTTGTTCTGTTGGCAGCTTGCCATGTATTAGAAGATAACTAGTTTCTACGAAAGTAGATTTCTCTGCGAGTTCTTCGATATCATAACCACGATATCTTAGTATTCCTTTCTCGCCATCGATGAAGCAGATATCGCTTTCGCAAGATCCAGTATTCATGTAGCCGGGATCCATGGTTATATAACCAGTCTCACCGCGCAAACTGGAAATATCGATGGCTTTTTCACCTTCGGTACCAGAAATAATTGGTAATTCTATGGTCTTGCCATCTACGCTTAACTTGGCCGTCATTCTTCCCTCATCTCTTAGGTTTTTCGATTTCTCGATTTGGCTTAGGGCTGTCTCTGTTGCTTGTGAATTCATAGTCACAACCTACCCAAACAGTTTCTAAAGCTATCATAGGCACAATCTAGTTATTAAGTATTAGCTGGGCTATTTAGTTTAATTAGCATTTTGTATTACGTGTTATCTTGTATTGATAATTTTTAAGAATTTGTTTATAATTGAGCGATAGGAATTTGTAAATCATTAATACTGCTCTCACCGAACTTGAACCGCCGATAAGAGACCTAGCTCCTGCTGCTCTTGCTTTTGGAGTGGGAGTAACAGCTAGTTCTAGTGGTGGCTCGCAGACTACTACTGGACAAACTCGTACTACCACTGCTGGAACTGTGGTGGCTCGCGATGTTGCTGCTTCTTTAGTAGCCCCAGCAGCCATGAAGCCCTGCAAAGAACTAAGTCATTTTCAAAAGTGGGAAGAGAGTTTACCTAGATGGGCTGATAGTCCAGAAGGGACGCGAGTCAGAGTGGAGGCTAGTCGCTTAGCTGTTGCTGGAAGATGGTCAGGCGAATATTTACCGGTCTAAATTATTACGAAAAGCTAAAGCGTAATGCTACTATACACAGCTAATGTCTTACAGCGATCCCTCAATGATGAGAGTCGCAGCTTGGCTTCCTTCTGCCATACCATTGTTGCGGGCCGAAGCCGCGAATTATAGGGGTGCGAATAATTCACATGATTCGACCCTGGCGCATTTGGCGCAGTTAATCAGACTAGCTAAACCAAGAAATAAATTTATTAAGCAGCATGGGGTGCGTTATGAAATCGAGCGAGCGCTTGCTGTAGTCGAACGTTTTATTCAAGACACTTTGGTTTCGCTTATGGGCTCAGATTGTGATGATGTGCGGTCGGAGCTGAGGCAATCGCTAGATTATTTGCGTAGTGAAGCGACTAAGATTTATGGCTTGCGCAAAAAATTTCCAGTGACGCGCAATAGTGCTAAGCGCAGTTCGATAATAAGTATCGGCAATATATTTAGTAGTATTCTGCAACGCGCGTCCAAGCCAGCAGTGCTATCGCGGCATTGTGAAGCTAGATCAGGGGCTAAGCGGATTGCGAGTGATTAAGGTGTGACCCTGTCCCACAGTTGTTTGTACTCCCCTTCTAGTGTCTTAGCCGTTACAGAGTTATCAAGGTGGAAAAGCGATCCTATCCACGCCAGCCCAAATCTAGCTCCTCTCACGCTCTCGGGTAGCTTTTGGATACGCTGATTAAGGTCCCTGCTTGACATGATGGGCTCAATTCTAGCATATTTGCAGTTAAAATGCTTCTATGCCTAAACGCGAACACTGGTCTAATAAATTTGCTTTTGTGATGGCGACAGGCGGGGCAGCGATTGGGCTTGGTAGTATTTGGCGTTTCCCTTATGTCTGTGGTGAGAATGGTGGTGCGGCGTTTTTGCTGGCGTATTTATTCTGCGTCATAGTTATAGCAAGTCCAATTCTTATTGGTGAGATTACACTGGGCAAAGCCGCGCGCCGTGGTAGTGGAGGGGCTTTCAGGCTGATGGCTACGCGCTACAAGAAGTTCTGGAATATAGTTGGTATCTTCGCAGTCTTGCTTGGTTTCCTTATCATGACTTACTACAGCATTATTGCTGGTTGGACTCTTGAGTATCTTTATCAATCAATTACTGGTGGACTCACTAGTCTGGATGCCAGTCAGGCAGAAGGATTCTGGCAGAGCTTTATGCTCGATGAAGCTCGGCAAATATTTTGGCATCTGGTGTTTACGCTAATAGTTGTCGCAGTTATATTTACTGGCATACGAGCTGGCATAGAAAAACTATCAGAGATACTTATGCCCTTATTATTCTTGATATTAATTGGGCTAGTGATTTTCGCTTTGAAGCTTGAAGCTGATCTGAGTGCTGCTCCGCGCGCGCTAACTTATCTATTCACTCCAGATTGGTCTCGCTTCACTAGTGAGTCGTTCTTCATGGCACTAGGTCAAGCGACATTCTCGCTTAGTCTTGCCATGGGTACTATGACTGCTTATGGTAGTTACCTCGATGATGACGTGAATAATGTGCCGATGCTAGGCGGCATAGTAATAGCCATGGATACTATAGTTGCTATATTATCGGCGCTGATAATTTTTCCAATAATATTTACTTATGGACTTAACCCAGAAGCGGGTACTGGACTTATATTCGTTACTCTGCCTACGCTTCTTGCGAAGATACCAGCAGGACTAGTGATAGCACCAATATTCTACGCATTATTATTCTTCGCGGCGCTGGCTTCAGCGATATCGCTACTAGAACCAGCGGTGACTCATCTTGTAGATGAGCATAATTATCAGCGTCAGCGCGCGGCTGTAGTCGTGGGGATTACTAGTATCTTGCTTGGTGCTCTGTGGATAATTACTAATAGCTTAGAATCCAAATCTCTATTCTTGAATA
>JAYVUR010000251.1:0-2386 GCA_043787715.1 Candidatus Melainabacteria bacterium | reverse complement strand
TTCATCAGAAGCTTTGATAACGTTGCTGTTGGCTTCATAGGCTCTTTGAGCGCTGATCATACTGGTAATCTCTTCTACTACTTTGACGTTGCTTTGCTCAAGGAAGCCTTGGCGCAATTGTCCGTAGCCGTTACTCATAGGGTTGCCTTCGTAAGGAATACCACTAGCTGTAGTTTGGCGATAGAGATTGTCAGAAGCATCGAGCAATCCTGCTGGATTGACGAAACGCGCTAACCTTATTGTGCCCACTTGATCCTGCTTGCTGCTATCACTGCCACGGGTCACTTGGACTAGACCATCGGCACTAATAGTTATATCTTTGACGTCATTGCCAAGGCTTATAGCGGGATATAGCGGATAACCTTGAGCAGTTGTTATCTCACCAGATTGACCGTTGATTTGTAAATTACCAGCACGAGTATAAGCGATATTGCCATCAGGCGTTTGTACTTGCAGGAAGCCGTCACCCTCAATAGCAAGATCAAGATCATTGCTGGTGTTGTTAAGACTTCCCATGCCGAACGACTTCACTGTAGAAGAAAGCTCGACGCCTAAGCCTACTTGTACACCAGTTGGGCTGATATTACCATCAGAAAGTTTCGCTCCGGGCGCTCTTAATACTTGACTGAATAAAGTACTAAAATGCGCAACTGATTTTTTGAAGGCAGGAGTATTAATGTTGGCAAGATTATGCGAGATTACATCTATATTAGTTTGCTGGGCAATCATGCCAGTAGCTGCTGTGTTGAGAGAACGATCCATATACCCTTTATGCCTGATTTGGGCTGCTCTTAACTAAGCCCTGAGGCTTATATTTAGGGGGTTGTAGGGTGTTTGGATTAGTGGGAATTGTGGTTCATTAATGTCGGTTAGATTATTTGAGAATAATCTGCTTCTCCTGTGTTCCCGGTAGCTTAGGATCAGACCTTGCTGCTATCTGAATGATATAACCTTCATGTTCAATTCTGTCACCGACCTTAGGATCAGGCCCGATATATGTTCCCCCCTGTTCATATAATTTTAGCCACTGCTTTTTTCTTTCATCGAAAACTGTGTAAGCAGCTTTTACTGCTCTTCCAGATGGTCTCTGAGTCATAGCTACTTTAGTAATCTCAGCTAATTCTTCCGCAGTCATTTTTCTTTGAGGACCTCTAGGATCTTTGGAAAAATCTCTGACCACAAAACCGATGCCGTTAAAATCCCCGCCATCAAAAACAAAATGCATTTTTGAATCTCGGTCTAGCATATAACAATACTCATCGCTTCCTGAGTAGCCTAAGCATCCTTCGGCTGGAGTCTTTCTACTTGAAGCTGCGTCAGCCTTATGAAGGGCTTTAACTGCTGCTTTCTCGTTACGAGAAAAAGCAGCTTGCCAACTTTGATAAACGCTCTGGAGGCTAGTTTTTGCTTCCATCCCTGCTTGTTGATGAGAACCATCACGGTCTTCAAATGCTGTAGGGGCTTTTATTTTAGAACACTCTGATTTGAACCACTGCTGTAAATATCTGATTAGAAACTGCAATTCGGGTTTGGTCATAGGTCGAGTAGCCTTGGAGATTGTTTCTCGGTGTACGCTACGCCAATGTCCAAATTGGTCTCGGGAACTTTCGGGTATGGCGTAATGGTCCACAACAAATTCCGTTACCCCATCATTTTTGTTGATACGGTATTGCTTGCCCCTAAATGTAAGAATTGATGAGTAATTTCCGTTGGGATAATGACTAAACATGATAGGAAAGTCAGTAAATTGCATTGGTTTTATATATTTATCTTGAGGTAATTTCGCAACCAGTTGTTGCAAAATACTATGAGGTTTTATTTTCAATGGTTGACCTAATAAATTCATTTGTTAACGCGCTCCTTGAGAGTAGCTATAGATAATAGCCCCCGATAATTTTGTCAAGACCTAAATTATTAAGCTTTTTAAGCCCTTACCCCAGCAGACTTAGGCAATATAAGGTTATAAACCGTATATTCCGCCTAAATATAAGGTTGAGAACCTTATGTTCGGTGTAGTTATAAAATAAAATTGATATTTAGCTTAAAATTGGATATAATATTAAATATATTTGATAGTTCATGGCTAAGACTTTTGCTTTCTACTTTAATAAAGAACCAGTTGCATACATAGAACAAAACCCCAAGGGTGAGTTGAGTTTCGGGGCAGCAATGACCCCTTGTTCTCAAGAAATATTAGGTTCCATAGGTTTGGATTTAAGTTTAGTTGCTAAGCCCTCTTGGCACTCAGCTATTAACTGGCAAGAAATAGTCAGCGTAGCGCGCCGCCGGCGCAAACAAGAGCGTATTTCACAAAAACGTCTTGCGGCTTTATGCGGCTTAAGTACACCAACTATCTGTCAACCCCTCGATTTAGGGAACCACTTTT
>JAYVUR010000250.1:0-2282 GCA_043787715.1 Candidatus Melainabacteria bacterium | reverse complement strand
GTCGGCAATACAAGAGCCCAACTTCTTCTGGCAATTAGTATAAAGCCACCTGAAACCTCGTTCCTGATAAGGTCTTAGCCTAGCCTTGAGAGTCAGCGGAACCTTAACAGGTTCTTCTTGGGTGATGAACTCATATAAGCGCTTAAACTGTTTATCATCATCAATCGCAACTCCATCATACTCACCAGCAAGAATAGTAAATAAAGCTTCGTTACTAGATTTAATCTCCAGAATAGGCCTGTTGAGTTTGTCTAGCATTTTATTAATCTCATTAGGATCAACAAATACAAACTGATCTTGAAACTTAATTAAGCCCTTAGCATTAGTTAGTAAAGTAGCAAACTCTTTGGCGTCTATAACTTGATCGCCAATAGATACTTGGTAACTAAAATCAAGCATTTCACCCATATTAAGCAAGGAAATCTTAGTATTAGAACTATTAACCTTAAGGCTAATCTTAGGCTTAAGTAGATTAACAAACTCCTTAGGAAAGACGAACTCTAAGCCAAGGAAATCCAGTACTGGCTTGATCTCTAGCAAAATATCACTAACTCTACGCAAATCAATCTGCACTAAGTCCTTGCCCTTAGAATCTATGATCTGCTTAATAGCGGGAATATAATCGGCAACAACACTAAGCTGCCGATTAATAATAGCTATTTCATCTTTACTAGCATGCTCGATCCATACAGCATATGACTGAATAGGTAGAGTTGTGCTGCTAGCCTTAATATCAAGACTAAGAAAAAACTTATCCTTCTGCAAATTAAACTTAACTATAGGCAGGTGTGAACCACTACTAATATGCAAGCGCTCAAGCCAATTGCTTATACTGGCTTGTATGTTTTTTTCACTATAATGCTCTGGCGCAAAAGATTCGCTTCCAATAAACAGCTTGATTAATCTTTCGACTAAATAGCCCTTGGGCATTGCTTTTAACATCTGCTTGAAGACACTAGCCTTAGTTGCAAAGATCTGCCTTACAATAAAATTAACGTAATAATGCAATAACTCAAGCGTGTTAGCTTCAGTAGCGAAACTATCCTCAAGTATTTTGAGTTGCTGTTTAATCTCTACTGAGCTTAATTTGGCTTTATAATAAATCACAAAAGTTTCTCTTGCTTCTACTACTGGCTCTGGAACGAACAAACCTTTTGCAACCATCTTTAACGCAAAATGCATCAATAACATATGAAACCTAAAGCTAGGATGCATATGCTTAAGATCCGAGTTGAGCGGATAGGCTAACAACTGCTTAAACAAGTCATCATGCTTATATTTCTCGAAATCTACTAACTCAGAAACACTCTTAGCCTCAGTATTAACGGTGTATTTGACAGCATGATATTTGAGGTTGTCGTCTAAGTCCTCATGCACCTTAAAACCACTAGCTATGCCAATCAAACAAGCGATCTGCTGTTCAAGAATAATCTTAAAATCACCTTGATTAAAGAAGGGTGGTTGCTTAGCAAGCAAGCTAATCACATTAACCGACTTAGCCGAAGAGAAAAAGATTTGTTCTATTAAAGTATCGTAAGCATCATTCTCTAATTCAGGTTTCGGCTTAACTATCTTAGTCACTGCAAGTCCCGCAGCCAACTCTTCAAGTCTAAGAGTATGATTTATGCTAGTCATAGACTCAAGCTTCAAATCCTCTAAAGACAAGCCGCGCAGACGTAGAAGCAATAATGGATCTTTATCTATTTCTGCTGCCAGCATATAACAAGTGGCAGCCTGATGCTTGCAAGGATCACCCCAATCTGGACAAGAACAAGTAGCTTTGAAGTCTTTCCATGATCGCGGTAACAACTTAACATCATTTTCCTTACAGAGATCCAAAAACACTTGTGGTAATATCCCTCTAACCAGTTCATTAGTTAAGCTGGGGCTATCTTGAATAATAGTTTTGATTAATTCTTGCTGCTCGGGCTTCAGGGCTTCAAGCTCTAAGCGAATATTATAATAAGGCTCATAATTACCACTAACTCGCGCCCGACAGACACCATTAACTATCTTAATATCCTTAACTCGACCAGTGTTAGCGTAGGTCTTACCACGCTTAAGCCTATCATCACCAAAAGCTTCTATCGCTTCAATCCATTCTGTCCCCCACCAAGTGTTGCCATAGTTTTTACGCTTCGATAAAGTAGGCTGGGGCATTAATTAGAGATTAGCAGAATAGTTGGTGGAGCTTTATTAACAAGGTTCGAAATTTCTTTGAATTTGAGCGCCCTGGGCAACAATAGCCCGCCTCGTAGAGGCGGCGACCGCAAGGGGTGGGC
>JAYVUR010000249.1:0-6919 GCA_043787715.1 Candidatus Melainabacteria bacterium | reverse complement strand
CTTTGTTGGCAGCCAAACTCTTAACGTTGATAAAAGAACTAAAACCCCGGCTATATTCTACATGGATCTTAATAAGTTTGATACTAATTACAAGAATGTAGAAATCGATCTTTTTGATACAGCGTATAATCTTGTGAACACTTATAGAACTCAACTATCTGCTACTAATCTTGGTGCTCAAGGTCAAGATGTTAAGGATCCAGTTCCTGATGCGGTTTGCGATAGCAATAAGTTTGGTGAATGTCAGTTGGATTATATTTTCAGTCGTTTGGTGTTTGAAGCTAGACCTCAGAAGCAGATTAGTACGAGAGTTATCAAGGGAGACGAGGGGAATTATACTATTACTTTTCCGGTAGCTCGCAAGGAGTTCTCTCAGTTTACGGGTTCTACTCTTACTAAGGGTGCAGGTGGTTATAGTATTCAGAGCAATGTGGTTAGTAATGGAACCTTGTTCTTGAGCCCGAACGGTACAGCGATGCACTATAACGAAGAACTGAATCAGCTTGAGTTTAATTTCCCTGGTCACGAAGGTGCTTCTGCGGTACTTACCCATGATAGCCGTTTTGGCTTAGGTGTTGCTGAACCGACTGCTTTTCTTGAGATTCGTAATGGTGATGGTACTTATGCACCGCTTAAATTCAATGCAGCAGATTTGTTACCAGCAGCTCCCAATGGTGCTGTTGAATATGATGGACATAAATTATTTATTACGGTTGATGGAGTAAGACAGGCTCTTGCTTTTGGCAGTGAAGTGGAGTCCGCTCATAGTTCTTTGGTGCTTACGGGGAATGTTGATGATGATCAACTACCTTCTACTATGGCGGACAAGACTATTAATAATCTTACCGTTACTGGTAATTTTGTTTTTGCTGGTGGTAGTCCATCAGCTGGTAAGTTCTTAACTACTGATGCTAATGGCAATGCTAGTTGGGCTACTGTCTCTGGTGGCAGTGGTGGTGCTACTGCTCTTCAGGTTCTAGCTCATACTATTAATGGTTATGCTATTAATGGCTCGCAAGCTACTGTGCAAGGGCTTTCTAGCTCTAAGACTCTTCTTAATGCTTTAGCCATATTAGAGCGTAATGCACAGATAGATAGAGCTGATCTTGCTTTAGTTCAGATTGATGTAGATTCACTTGAAACTGGACTTGCTGATGGTAGTGTTGATGTGGCTTTGGCTGGTGATATTACTGGTGTGGCTAATGGCGCTGTTATCAATGGTATTGCGATGTATGCTAAACAGCTTAAGCGTGGTCATAGCGCAGGAACTTTTAGTCCAGGAGCCGGTACTGTAACTAATGGTGACACTTTATTAGGTGCATTACAGAAGATAGTAGGCAATGCTAATACGAATACTACTAATATCGCTACTAATACAACGAACATTACAACTCATTCGACGAATATAGCTCAAATCCAAACTGATATTGCAGCTGGCAATGTTATTGTTCGTGCTCATGGTGATATAACTGGCTTGAGCAGTTCTTATAGTATTAATGGCGTACCTTTGTTTGCCAAGCAGCTTAAATCCGGTCATAGTACAGGTTTGTTCACTCCAGCTGCTGGTACTGTTACTAATGGTGACACTATCTTAGGCGCTTTTCAGAAAATCGTGGGCAATGTTAATACCAACACTACTAGCATCAGTTCTTTAAGCTCAGATGTTAGTGATTTAATGGCTGGTACTAATGGTTTTACCATGGCAGGTGATATCACTGGTATGACTAATGCTTCTGTGATTAATGGTTTATCCCTCTATGCTAAGCAGCTTAAGACATCAGCAACTAATGGAGTCTTTACTCCAGTTACTGGTACTGTGACTAACGGTGATACTCTTGTCGGAGCTTTGAAAAAAATAGTAGGTAACACTAATGTGAATACTTCTAATATCGCTGTCAATGCAGCTAATATAGCTACTAATACAGCCAGCATTGCTAGCCATAGTACTACTCTGTCTGCACATACTGCAACTATTGCTTCACATACATCTACGTTGAATAATTTGCTTAATGGTGATCAAGCGATTCCTATTTACGGTGATTTAGTTGGTTACACTAATGGTGTTACGCTTAATGGTTTCGCTTTATTTGAGAAGCAGCTTAAAGATGGTAACGGACTTGCTCTCTTCACGCCAGGACCTGGTAACCAGACTGTATCTAATGGTGATACTTTGATAAGAGCCTTAGAGAAGATAGCAGGTAATATTGATCGTTCTGAAGCTGACATTATTACGACAGCAATTTTAGTGGCTAGCCATGCTGGAACTCTAGCTTCGCATACCGCAACTTTAGCTTCGCATACTACTAGCATTAATACTTTAACTAGTGGTTTGAGTGACGTTGTTAATGGAGATTCTGTACTGCCTCTTGTCGGTGAGATAGGCGGTAATACTGGCGCTACTACTATTAATGGTGTTTCTATGTACGCTAAGATGCTCAAGCGAGCTGCTTCTAACGGCTTGTTTACTCCCGGAGCTGGTACTGTAACTAATGGTGATACTTTGGTTGCTGCTTTGCAGAAGATAGTAGGTAATGTGAACACTAATACCAGTGATATTTCTAGTCATGCTACTACCCTGGCTTCACATACTGCGAGCATCGCTTCACATGCTACGACTTTAACTTCACATACTGCTACTCTAGCTGCGCATAGCACTAGCATTAATTCTCTTACTACTAACGTTAGTAACCTTATGAATGGCGATCAAGCTATACCTATAGCTGGGGATATTGATGGTGACTCAGGCGCGACTGTTATTAATGGTATATCTTTATTTACTAAACAGCTTAAGGTCGGTGTTGCCAGTGGACTATTCACACCAGGAGCCGGCACTGTAACTAATGGTGACACTTTACTCGGTGCATTGCAAAAAATGGTTGGCAATACTAATCAGAACACTAGTGATATTTCTAGTCATGCTACGACACTAGCGGCGCATGCTACTACTTTAGCCTCACATACTGCTACTCTTGCTACTCATACGGCAGATATTTCTAATATTCGCAATGGTGGTATATCGCTAGCTTTTGCTGGTGAGATTACTGGCTGGATTAATGGTGCTGTAATTAATGGAGTGGCTATGTATGACAAGAGATTGTCAGAAGCTAATGGCGCTACCTTTACTCCGGGGCCGGGTAACCAAACTATAACTAATGCTGATACCTTGCATTCTGCTCTGCAAAAAATTGCTGGAAATGTTGATCTTAATGAAGCTACTATTGCCTCTCACTCAGCAACGATTAGTTCGCATACAACCAGTATTAATGCCAATACTCAGAATATTAGTGACTTAGCTAATGGTGATGATGCTTTCACTCAGCTAACCTTATCGCAGACTGGTAATGCTGATGTATTGCTAGCTAATAATAATGGTTTTATGGAAGTTAATGGCCGTAGAGTAATTACTGTCGGTGAGATACCTGGCATAGATCCACAAGAAGCTATTAATGTAGCGAATGGAACAGCTGTGGTAGCTACTGTTGATTATACTGATGTAGATGGTAATGGTACTGCTGCTACCGCGATTAGATTAACCTCCGATAAAATTGGTGGTAGTTCTGTAACTCTGGTTCTTGGCACTGTTGGACCGAATCTAGTACCAACTTCTTACGTTATCAATGGTGTTCAGACTAATTTCTCTACTGTTCCTAGTTCCTTAGTTAATGCTTTTAGCGTGCCAGATCAAGATTATAAGGTCTATGTAACTGGTAATAAAGTAAGAATAGTTAACGTTGATCCATTTAGTGGGCTACTTGGTGGCGTTCATTATTCTAAGAAAACTATTAGAGCCACCTATAGCGCTTTCTTTGAGTAAGGTCATCAGGCTACAATAATATTGTGAGCACGAGTACTAACCTCAATCCATATTTTGGTCCCTATGGCGGACAATATGTCCCTGAGACTCTTATGCCGGCTTTGCAAGAGTTTGAGCAAGCATTTTTGCGATACAGCCAAGACCCGGAATTTAACCAAGAGCTAAATAATTATTTGCATAATTATGTCGGTAGAGCCACACCATTGTATCTAGCACGCAGACTCTCTGCTAGTCTTGGTGAGGGTATTAAAATCTATCTTAAGCGCGAAGATCTTAATCATACTGGCGCGCATAAGATTAACAATGCTATTGCACAAGCACTGATTGCTAAGAGATTAGGCAAGCAATATATTATTGCTGAGACCGGAGCTGGGCAACATGGCGTAGCTACTGCTACTGCTTGTGCATTATTAGGTCTTAAGGCTAAGGTTTTTATGGGTGAAGTGGATATAGCTCGTCAAGCCCCAAATGTAGCTCGCATGCAGCTTCTAGGGGCTGAAGTTGTTCCTGTTAAATCTGGCACTCGCACTCTTAAGGATGCTACATCTGAAGCGATACGTTATTGGGTTACTAATGTTGAGAATACTCATTATATTATTGGTAGTGCTGTTGGTCCCCATCCCTATCCTACAGTGGTGCGTGAGTTCCAGAAGATTATTGGTGAAGAGTGCCAGCAGCAAATTATGCAAGCTGAAGCTAGATTGCCTGACTATGTTCTTGCTTGTGTAGGCGGCGGCTCTAATGCTATCGGTATGTTTTATCCGTTTATAGGATCTAGTTCCAAGCTAATTGGTGTTGAGGCTGCTGGTTGCGGTATAGAAACTGCTAAGCACGCTGCTCCATTGGCTAAGGGTAAGCCGGGGGTTTTACATGGTTCCAAGAGTTATCTCTTGCAAGATGAATACGGGCAAGTGCAAGAAGCGCATAGTATCTCTGCCGGGCTTGATTATCCCGGTATAGGGCCTGAGCATAGTTATCTCAAGGATAGCGGCAAGGCTAGTTACGTCTCGGTGACTGACTCTGAAGCTGTGGCTGCCTTCAAGCAACTCTGTCAGCTTGAAGGGATTATTCCAGCGCTAGAATCAGCGCACGCGCTTGCTTACCTACCGAAGCTAGTAGCAAGCGAGCCTAAGCGTGAGTTGGTGATAGCAGTTTGTCTATCAGGAAGAGGCGATAAAGATTTAGCTCAGATTATAGATTGATGAGAGTTTGCAATATCTCATTAGCCGCAGAGAAACTCTTAGCATTAGCTTGAAGTCCTCTTTGGAATGCGATCAATTGTGCGAACTGGTCAGCAAGATTCACGTTCGAGCTTTCAAGAGCACCAGAAACTATAGTAGTACCATCGATAGAAGGTGCACTAGAGTCGAATGGTCCACCAAGCACGCTGATTGCCGCTTGACCTGAGTTAGCTGATTGAGTGTAAGCATTATGACCTTTAGTATTCAGACCATCTGGGTTGGTGAAGTTGGCTGTAATCAGACGAGCCACTTTCTGTTCTACAGAAGTAGAACCACCAGCAGTATCTGATGAAGCACCGAACATAACGATAGTACCATCACCATTGATAGAGTAAGAGAGAGTCTCAGCTTCTAGTCCCGGCTCTACTACGTTGAAGAACGAAGGAACTTTGATGGGAGCCATAAGTGTTCTAACATCTGCTGTCGCCATAAATTGTATGTCTTTTACTCCAACAGTGATGTCGTTGCCAGCTTGAGTCGTAGTATCAGAGCCACCGAAAGTGATGGTGTCTGAGTTGGCTAGAGAGCTGTTATAGGATACTCCTGAGAAAACTTGAGTAAGTGAAGAAGTCCCTACTTTAAGTCTAATCCTGAGTTGTAGCTTGTCACCATTAGCCTCGTTGACCAGGTTATAAGTCAGTACGTTATCAGTGTTCTGCACACTGGTATCTACTTTTACTGCATAGACGTCAGATCCCTGAGTGTAAGTAAAAACCATTTTACCGTCAGTATTCTCGCTAATAGCAAGATTGCCTGGAGTCGTGGTATTAATATCAGCACCATCAACAAGATCGCCTCTAACACTAAGCTCAGAAAGTTTACTGCCATCGAAGCTAGGACCAGAACCGCCTGAAGTAACAAGAGCAGGTGTTGGCACTGCTAGGTTTCCAGCTGTGGTATTACCATCTGTAGCTAGCATGGTTGGAGTATCAGTAGGACCGATAGCTTGATCGGTGAAGAAAGTCACTGCAGAATAACCAGAGACATAATTATTCTTGCCAGTTTCCGAATCGTAAAAATTAAGCCCAAGTACTTTATAACCAAGCTGAGTAACAAGATCACCTTGAGAATCTAGGGTGAAGTGACCATCACGAGTATATTCAATAGTAGTGAATGACCCATCTGCTTGTGCATCAGGGCTGATAGCAAAGAAACCATTACCTTGGATTGCTAAGTCAGTGACTACACCTGTTTGTCTTACTGAACCTTGAGCGAAATTGGTACTGATAGAACTTAGTACGTTGCCGGAGCCTACTTCCATAGGGTTGCGACCACCAATTGTTAGAGATGCACCAGTTGCTGATTGCAAGAGAGTACCAGTCTGCTCTTGGAAAGTCACCGAGGCCGACTTGAAACTGGTCGTGTTAACGTTGGCGATGTTATTGGCGATCACTGATATAGCGTTCTGCTGTGATGTGATTGCTCCTGCTGCTGTGAATAATGCTGGTGTTGGCATAATGTTCTCCTAAAATTAACTTGCTAATCCTATTGTTGTTTGAGTTATTTGATTGTCTGCATCTGCTGCTTTAGACATTGCTTGATATGACCTTTGCAGGGCGATCAGCTCTACTAAAGAAGTGCTCATATCTACGTTGGCTTGCTCTAAACTACCAGCTACCATCGTGGTTGCTGCTAGTGAAGTACCTATGCCAAGCGCTGTACCGAACTCAACTTGACCAGAGTTGACCGATTCTCTATATAAGTTTTGCCCCATACTTTCAAGACCAGCTGGGTTAGAAAAATTAGCTAATTGGATCTGATCGAGCAGTCCGAAGCTAGCATCAGCTCCTTCGCCACGTTTGATCATGACTTCACCGTTAGCATTGATTGCTACGTCGGTTACATCATTAGGGATGGTGATGCG
>JAYVUR010000248.1:0-1841 GCA_043787715.1 Candidatus Melainabacteria bacterium | reverse complement strand
GATAATTACGCTCTCAAAGTCGAAACCAACAACACAGTACGTATGGTGGTGGCTGCCAATGGTGATGTCGGTATCGGCATAACAAACCCGGGAGCCAAGCTTGATGTCAACGGCGGTCTAATGGCAGATTTCATCACCGTAGATACTATGACTATTAATGGCGGCAGGCTCATAGATAGCAGCGGTGCGATAAACCTAAGTAGCACAAATTTAGATACTCTGGGTGATATTAGTGCCAACACTCTTATGGCAGACAATATGACCCTAATGAATGGAAGTATAACCGACACCAGTGGTGCTATTAGTTTTGATAACGAAAACTTAAGCACTACAGGTTCACTCACAGCAGCTTCTATAATCGCATCATCCGGTTTTAGGTTCTCAGGTGGCGGACCCAATACTGGCGAATTCCTCAAAACTACAGACAATAGTGGTAATGCGGTCTGGGGGCTAGCACTAACTCAAGTACATGACGATGCTAATCCAGTTCTTGGTGGCGATTTAGAAATAGGAACTAATTCGATAGTTAGCACAACCGGTAAAATTAGTTTCTTAGATGATTCTCTAATAACTACCGGCCATATTAATGGTTCTAACTTAAACCTAAGTGGAACCTCCACTTCTACAGCCGTTCATACCAACAGTATCGATGTTAACGGTGGAGATATATCAGATGCTGGCATCGTCTATCTTGATGACATTAGATCAGCCGGCAGCACCACCATCTTAGTAACAACTGGTAACGATGCTGGTGATGACTTCAAGGTTAATGGCAACACCTTAGTAGTAGAGGGTGATAACAGTAGAGTAGGTATCGGAACATCAGCACCTGCGGCTTTATTGGATGTCAATGGTACAGCACTGGCCAATTTAATTACAGTGGATACTTTGAGTATTAACGGTGCTAGCATTACCGACTCTAGTGGTACTATCGACTTCTCTAACGAAAACCTAGTGACTAGCGGTGTGTTTAACGGTGGAACCTTCAATGGTTCAATTTTCACCGGCGGTTCATTCACCGGCAGCACAGTCACTGCTTCAACCATCAATGGTTCATCATTAATCGCAGCCGCATTTAAGTTCAAAACCTCACCAGTAGCTGGCTACTATTTACAGTCAGATGCTAGCGGCAACTCTTCATGGGCTATGGCTATGGATGAACTTGCCGATGATACAGATCCTGATTTAAGTGCAGCTCTTGATGCTAATGGTTTTGCAATAATAGATGTAGGCAATATCTCTCTCGATTCTATTTCATCTGCAAGCAACGGCAATATTGCTATTAACCTAGGTACTGACGCTAATGATGATTTGTTAATCAACGGCAATACTCTAGTTATAGAAGGTGACAATAGTAGAGTTGGTATCAACGATGCGAGTCCAGATTATTTATTAGATGTAAATGGCAGCTTGGGAGTAGCTGGGGCTGCTACTTTATCGAGTACTTTAGCTGCTGGTAATACTACTATTACTGGTACCCTAGGTAGTTCTGGTTTAGCAACATTAAATTCAGCAAGCATTACTAATAGCGCTACTGTCGGTGGAACTTTAGGCGTTACCGGAGCCACCACCTTATCTAGCACTTTGAGCGCTGGAGCTAGCACCCTAAGTTCGCTTGGTGTTAATGGTGCAATCAACGGTCAATCACTTATCATCGAAGGCGCTACTACTATTAATGGCACAACTATAATCGGTAACAACTCTGCTAGCGTATATATCAACTCTAATGATTGGGACATTTCTACTGGCGGCAATATGACTGGTATCGGCTCTATTAGTGCCGATGGCAATATCACTACTACTGCTAATTTTAATGGTGCTACCTTTAATGGTACTAATAT
>JAYVUR010000247.1:0-3446 GCA_043787715.1 Candidatus Melainabacteria bacterium | reverse complement strand
CTAGACTTGTTTCCATGAACTTAATTTGCTCATGGTTTACTCGTATTGGCCAGACTTATGGAAGTATGAGACTATCAAGATATTCGTGATTTAGCCCTGATTTATGGCGCTATGTGCCAAGATAAGTGTCGTGCCTAAGCCTATAAATCCTGTGCCCTCCTATCAAAGCGCCCCCCACTCCAGTCGCAAAGAAACCACCACGCCACAAATCCGCCGCTAAACCAAGCCCGCGCATAGCAAGATCTCAAGCCGCACAATTTGCACTAACAATCCCCACCCCAACGAACTAAAAAAAGTTCTACCTCTACTAATTAACAATAGTAACAATCCATGTAAATACCCGGTTTTACTCTACGCAGCTCAGGCTCATAGACTAGAAATGATTGATGCTCTTCTTAAAGCAGGTGCCTATGTCAAGGCAAAGTCTACAAACTATGGATATACAGCCTTGCATCAAGCCTCAATACGGGGCTCTAGAATTACTGGCAGCAAAGAAAATATGGAGCAGGTATTCAAGCGGTTTATTAATACCGGTGTCAAACTAGAAACTAAGGCACATGGGGGCTTACTCCTTTACATGTTGCGGCAATGCGCGATAACGCCGTGCGGTTCGTCTCTTGCTTAGTCATGGTGCTAATATTGAAGCCCGCGACAACGAAGGCAACACCCCACTGCATCTAGCAGAAAAAGAACCCTTCAGTCATGCAGTATTAATATCAGCTGGAGCTGACTATAGAATCAGAAATAATAAAGGTAAACCAGCGGCCCTTGAAGCAAAATGGAGCTTAGTTAGTTAAAGCCAGCTAAATTTTTCCAACTATTACGCCACCTCAGCCTTAACTCTAAGTCCAGGACCTTGAGTGCTGCTGATATAAACTGACTTCATAAAAGTACCTTTAGAAGAGGCTGGTTTGTTTTTCTGGATTTCAGTGATAGCTGCTTGCAAGTTCTTGATTAGATCTTCAGCACTAAAACTAGTCTTACCTACAGGCATGTGTACTACAGCACCAGTCTTCTCAGTACGGAAACCAACTTTACCACCTTGAAGATCGCTAACAGCTTTCTTCACATCAGCAGTTACGGTACCATCCTTAGGGTTAGGCATAAGTCCGCGAGGACCAAGCACGCGACCAAGCTTACCTAATAAAGGCATGCAATCTGGACTTGCAACAAGAATATCAAAATCCATCCAACCTTCTTCAATTTTCTTCACCAGCTCTTCAGTGCCAGCTTCAATAGCACCAGCTTCTTTCGCTTCTTTAACTTTCTCGCCTTTCGCGATAACCGCGATGCGCTTAGTTTTGCCGGTACCAGCAGGAAGCACAACAGATGCGCGCACTTGCTGATCGTTAGCTTTAGTGTCAACACCAAGTTGAATAGAAAGCTCGACAGTTTGGTCTTTAGATTTAGACTTGCTGTTTGCGGCGAAATCCTTAAGGATTTTTACGGCCTCAGTAAGCTCTAGTGGACCGGGGTTAGCCGTTACTAGATCTTTGATTTTTTGCTGTCTCTTCGTTAATTTCTTAGCCATAATTTTTCCTTATCTGTTTACTACAACGCCCATGCTGCGCGCTGTTCCAGCGATGATATTCTTCGCCGCTTCGATGTCATTAGCGTTCAAATCCGGCATCTTCGCTTCAGCAACTTCAGTGAGTTGTTGATTGTTGATTGTGCCTACTTTATCTTTATGCGGCACAGCTGAGCCTTTTTCAAGTTTGATTTTCTTCTTAATAAGAACTGCTGCTGGCGGTTCTTTATAGATTAGAGTGAAGCTGCGATCTTCATAAACAGTAATAACAACAGGGATAACATATCCCGCCTTCTCTCTGGTGGCCTCATTGTACTGCTTGCAGAACTCCATGATGTTCACGCCGTGCTGACCAAGTGCTGGTCCAACTGGCGGCGCTGGGTTGGCCTTGCCGGCCTCGAGTTGAAGGTTGATATAGCCTGTAATTTTCTTGGTAGGTTTTGCCATGATTTAAGGTCGTTTATTGCGACAAGAGGTTATTATAGCAATTGCACTTACGTCATAGCTGAGACGCTCCGTCATTGCGAGCGCAGCGACATAAGTGACGCGAAGCGTCATCCTGAGCACGAAGTGCGAAAGGACCCCCATGCTGCCATCCAATGGATTGCTTCATCGTTACACTCCTCGCAATGACAGGGTTTTACACCTCACAATGACAACGCACGCCACCATAAATCATAAGGAAATAATTAAGCTCGCCTTGCTTGAAGACCTCTCGCCAAACGGTGATGTCACCAGTCTTCTAGTAGTGCCCGAGCAAGCACAAGCGACTGCTGAAATTCGTGCAAAAGACAATGGAATATTTGCTGGCACTGCTGCTGCGCGCATGACGCTTGAAACTTGCGCAGAAATTCTCAAGCTACCGCAAGCCTCATTAGAGTTCTTGGTGAATGATGGCGCTCGCGTGAGCGCCGGAGATATTATCGCGCAACTAAATGGCAACGCAAGATTATTACTCGCTGCTGAGCGCACCATGCTTAATCTCATGCAGCGCCTAAGTGGCATCGCGACCAAGACTCAGCGCATGGTTGAGTTAATCCGCAACTATCCAGTGAAGCTACTCGACACTCGCAAAACCACAGCCGGTTTAAGGCATTTCGAAAAAGCGGCTTTCGTCGCTGGTGGCGGCAGCCCGCATAGATATAACCTAAGCGATATGGTTCTTATTAAAGAAAATCATTTACTTTTCGGATTGTTAGACGCGACAGTTGTTGCTGATGCTCACGCGCGCGGCTTGCGCGTAGAGTGTGAAATCGCCCGCGAAGACCAATTAGAGGCGGTGCTTGCTAGCGGCGTAGATGTAGTTATGCTGGATAATTTTAGTCCTGAGCGTACCTGCGCGGTAGTTACTGGGCTGGGCTTGGGGCGCAAGGTTAAGCTAGAAGCCAGTGGTGGTATAGATGAAAATAATTTAGTGAATTACGCGCAGAGCGGAGTAGATTATATCTCCACCAGTAAGGTTTACACTGATGTGAGGAATTTAGATTTGACTATGCTTTTGGCATAAGCTCTGAATATAACAACGACAAATAGTGATCTAGTAACTTACAGGAAGAATATCGGGTGTTCCAAAGTCAGAAGTAGCAAGAGTTTTTTTGTCAAACGGCTTCACTACCAAACGAGAATCAGTAATCATCGCAGAACTACTGAGCCTAATAAATAAACGAGCAATCTTGTTTGGGGTTTTTACGATTAATTCTTGCAAAAATATCAGAAGGGGTCTTAACGCACCCGAGTTCGTTGACACAACCAAATCGCAACCATCCTTAGCCTTTGCAAGCGCTCTCTGCAAACTATCTATTTGCCCAGGGACCGCACACCCATAAGCGCTAGGCTAGATTTATCTGACGTAAATCTTCTTGCTGACATTGTAGTCGCCGCTGCCGAGGCGACTCAGCCAATTTTCGTGTAATCTCGT
>JAYVUR010000246.1:0-3682 GCA_043787715.1 Candidatus Melainabacteria bacterium | reverse complement strand
CTAGACTTGTTTCCATGAACTTAATTTGCTCATGGTTTACTCGTATTGGCCAGACTTATGGAAGTATGAGACTATCAAGATATTCGTGATTTAGCCCTGGGGGTTAAGAAATGAATGAATTTCCTTTAATAATCATTTTTGAGAAAAATTTAAATCTAACTTCCTCTCAAACTCCGCCAGACTACGCTCATGCTGCTCAGTGAAATCATAATCAAGATGCTTATAGTAATCACTCAAGACCGCGTTATCAAGCCCGGTAATCTTAGCGGCTTCACTTATAACAGCTGAAAGATATTGCCCCAACCCCTCTTGCTTAAGCTGGGTCATTATGCGTTTAACACTAGGTTGCATATCGAAGTCTTTACGATATGCCCAAACTCCAAACACCATTGGTAGTCCCGTTAGTTCATACCACTCTAGACCAAGATCCAAGACCACTTGAGTTCTAGTCGCCATCAGGGCTTCATCACCTATCAGCAGCTTATTCGGCTTATCACCAAGTTCGGAGCAGACTACGAAATCCAAATCACACAAGCCATATTTCTCTTGCAGAATAATACGCAACAAGGCTACTGATGTCGCACTCTTGTCAGTAACATAAACTTGGCGCAAGCTCTCTAGCGGAGAAGAGCTCAAGAACAAAACACTATCAGCCTCACGCTTAGAACTAATCGCTATATCACCAAGTAGATGATAGGACTCTCTATGTCTCAGATATTCCATGCTCGATATCGGTGCTATATCTAATTCAGCTTCATAAAGCATTTTATTCAGCTTAGCTGGCGAACCAGAACTAACTATAAACTCATGCAAACGCAAAAACAGCGGCGCAGTCTTGGAGCCAGCTTGTTTAAGTAGCTGCGCCAGAGCGTAATTGAAAGGCAAGCAGTTGATGAAATCGATTTGACCTAGGCGGATTTGCTGCATTACGTTAAAACATAGCCGTGCGCTATCGGCATCCTACGTCCAGCACCGAAGGTTTTACCTGCAACCTTAATCACCGGTGGCAATTGATAACGCTTATGCTCAGCGGCGTCTATCAAATTAAGCACACGCATCACCAGCGCTTTATCTAGCTTGGTTTCTTCAAGTATCTCAGTGATAGTTTTCATCTCTTGCACATAGAGATAAACGATTTGATCAAGCACATCATAACTAGGCAAGGAGTCTGAATCTTTCTGGTCATGCCTTAATTCAGCAGTTGGTTCGCGATTAATGATGCGCTGTGGAATTATTTCTTTCTTGGTGTTAACGAGCTTAGCCAAATCATAGACTTGGTTCTTCAACAAGTCGCCAATCAAAGACAGCGCACCACAAGTATCACCATAAAGAGTGCAGTAACCTACTGCTATCTCAGATTTATTACCAGTACTCAGGACTATGGCATCAAGACTATTAGCCATCGCCATTAGCAGAGCCGCACGCAAGCGTGGTTGGATATTCTCATCAGCGTTATCACTAAGATCCGGTAGCAGGGCTCGCATCTCTTGGTGAAGCTTCTTGATCGATACCACTCTATAATTATCCTTACCGACACCAAGATTCTTAGCCAATATTTGAGCATCATCAGTGCTGTCTTTAGAGGTGAACTCTGAGGGCATCATCACCATATAGACATTATCAGCGCCCATAGCTTCTACCGCTAAGGCTGCGACCACCGCACTATCTATACCACCACTTACTCCTAACAGCACTTGTCCGAAACCAGTCTTGGCAGCATAATCACGCAAACCTAAAACCAAAGCTTTACGTATTTGTTCTATTTCCGCAGTTTCTTGCTGCTCCTTAGCGATGCGCGACAAATCAGCAGCAGTACGCGGAGTGAACAATTCATCAGTGTCAATAATTATACACTGTTCAATAAATTCACCCATCTTATATCTAAGCTGCGCCTGAGCATCAATAACCATACTATTACCATCGAAAACCAATTCATCATTAGCACCGACTTGATTAACATATACAATAGGGACTTGGTTACGCTTAGCAATATTACTCAGAAGATTCTCGCGCATTGCTGGCTTACCTATCGCATAAGGTGAAGCTGAGGCGTTAATAATAATTTGCGCACCAGCAGCGAGCAAATCTCTCACAGGATCTTTAGCATACATAGAAGGGTAAGCTTCTATCCAAATATCCTCACAAATACTAAGTCCGAACTTCACACCAGCATATTCATAGACCTGAACCCCAGTCGCTGGCTCAAAATATCTAGTCTCATCAAAAACATCATAGTTAGGCAAGAGCATTTTACTGGCGATAAGCTTAATCTCAGCACCCTCAAGACAGAATAATGAATTATGCAATTTCTTGCCATAACCCTTATTAGCAGATATACCGCCAACAATAATGGCTAAATCATTATCCTTGGTATAGAGCAAGAGCTCATCGAGGTAGTACTGTTGTCTCTCTAATAATCCATGCTTCAATAAAAGATCTTTAGGTGGATAACCAAGCAACGCCATCTCTGGCAAGAAAAGGATTTTAGCTCCAGCATCTCTAGCTATCTTAATATTGGCGACAATTAAATTAAAATTGTGCTTCAAATCACCAATCTTGGGATTTATCTGCGCAAGAGCTATTTTCACGTTGGAACATTATAGCGGAAACGTGACCGACGTCACGTTTCTGCGCTTCCCACACGAGTGCAACGGCTCAGCTTCGCTCCTAACAGCACTATTGTTATAATAATGTACATATACTATGCCGCCAATTCAACCCATAAGCTACAAACTAAGTCCCAACAACGAAATCTCCTTCGCTGGCATAAGCATTAAAGACCTAGTACGCAAGTATGCTAGCCCATTGTATGTACTTTGCGAAGAAACTATCCGGTCTAATGCTCGCCAATACACCGAAGCTCTTAAGAAATACTACCCTAATCATTTAGTCTTATTCGCAAGTAAAGCACTCAACACTAGAGCCGTCTGCCGCATTATCGAAGATGAGGATCTTGGTATAGATGTGGTTAGTGGTGGCGAATTGTTCACCGCTTTATCAGTAAAATTCGCTAAATCTAAGATCTTCTTCCATGGCAATAACAAAAGTCGCGAAGAACTAGAATACGCTATCGACAGTGGTGTCAATATTATTATTGACAACTTCCACGAGCTTAGCCTCTTGGAGACTATCTTGGAGCATAGGCTCAAATACGATAGTAATGAGGTTTTGCGCAAAAAAATCAAATTAATGCTGCGCGTTACTCCTGGCATAGAATGTCATACTCACGAATATATCAAGACTGGCATGATAGATAGCAAGTTCGGTTTCGTTCTTGAAGACGTGGAGCGCGCTATTGAACTACTACTTAAGCTACAAACCAAATTCCATGGTCTATTAATAACAGGTTTGCATGCCCACATCGGTTCACAAATCTTCGAAACTGATCCGCAGCGCGATGCAGCAACAGTGCTCTTAGAGAAATACGCTAGCCTTAAAGCAAAATTCGATTTAGATCTTGAAGACTTAAACGTCGGTGGTGGACTTGGCATTAGCTACACAGCAGAAGATGATCCACCTAGCGTAGAAGAGCTGGTCGCCAAGGTAGCTGAATCTGTTCGCAGTAACTGCGAGCGCCTAGGACTCAAACTGCCTCGATTATTAATGGAGCCGGGGCGCAGCATAGTAGGACAAGCTGGCGCGACCATCTATACAGTAGGTAACATCAAGTCCATCCAAGATC
>JAYVUR010000245.1:0-3059 GCA_043787715.1 Candidatus Melainabacteria bacterium | reverse complement strand
GCTTCTTCAATAGCTTGATGCTTGATAGCCTCTACTTCTTCAAGTACTTCACGCTTAATACGGCGTGCCTCATCTTCCACCATTTGCTTAAGGTGATCTTCGTCGAGAATACGTTCAGACTCTTCCTTGGCAGCTCTAAGAATTCTTTCGCACTCAGCTTGACTCTTGGTCATCATCTCTTGTGCGTACTTATCTAGTTCAGCGCGGCGCTTAGCCTCTTCGTCTTTGATAATTTTGGCGTCTTTGACTTCTTGTGGGACGCTGGCATACAGCTCTTCAAGCATACGCATTAAATATTCCGTGTCCAGCATTTTTTGATTGACCCATGGTACTACTCTGGCCTTCTCAACATATTCACCTATTTCATCAATTTTGCTGTAGATATCCACTGATGTGCTCCTTTAAATAACTCGCTACGTTTGCTGGTACTAGACTGCTAATATCCGCCCCTAATCTTAGCAGCTCCCATACGCGGCTAGCACGAATAAACGAATACTCTGGACTGGTCATCAGGAATACAGTCTCCAACTCAGATAAAAAATTATTAACCTGAGACATCTCTAATTCAGCTTCGAAATCCGAAGCAGCACGCATACCCCTAAGTAGTACCTTAAAACCATTTTTTTGGGCGTAGTCCACAGTCAAGCCCGAATAGCTCTGTATGCTTATGTTGGTTAAGCCTTCAGTTTTAAGTACTGCACGTACTAGTTTAAGCCGCTCTTCTATGCTCAGTACCCCTTGTTTATTGGGGTTCTCAGAGATAAGTAGTTCTACTGATTCGAATATCTTGGAGGCGCGCCTGACTATATCTAGATGACCTAAGGTTAGAGGATCGAAACTGCCGGGGTATACTGCCTTCATATTTACTTATTGTATCGTGTTGCGTAGCACATGATCTGTCGTCCTGAACGTAGTGAAGGACCCCTTTTGCGTGGCAGTATGGGGATCCTTCGCTTTGCTCAGGATGACAACTGTTCTATACTTTGAATTATGGAAAAACAGCTGATTGAGATCATCTGTAAAACCTTGCGTGAAGAAGCTTTCACTAAGGATGGTGCGCAGTATATTGGTGATGATACTGCCGTCTTGGAGCTTGGTGCGACCGGTGTTGAAGAGTATTTGTTTAGTGTTGATAATTTGGTTGAGGATGTCCACTTCGAACCTAAATTCTATAAACCCTATGATATAGGCTGGAAGGCTGCGGCAGTGAATATTTCAGATATTGCGGCGATGGCAGGTATCCCACTGTATATGTTGGTGGGTTTGTCACTGAGCCGTAATATTGTTGACAAGGCTGCTTGGGTGCAGGGATTCTATCGCGGACTTATTGCTTGCTCTAAGCAGCATGGTATGCCGCAGGTGATAGGTGGTGATATTACAGCTGCCCAGAAGACTATGATCTCGGTTACTATTATTGGCAAATCAGGTCCCCGTGGGGTTTTGAGGCGTACTGGTGCTAAATTTAACGACAAGATCTGTGTCACTGGTAAATTCGGTAATGCTCGTAGTTTTTTGGAACGCACGAGGATGGCTGAGCTTATAACCAAACCGCAGAAGGAGATAGATCTCTGGATTAGCCGTGAGTGGGGGCATGGTCAAGGGTCGGATATCAATTGCGCACTGAAGCCCATGCCTAGGTTAAGAGAGGCTCATGGCATCTGGAATAACAATAAGGGTGGGGTCTTAATAGATTCTAGTGACGGACTCATAGCATCACTTTATGAGATTGCTGAGCAGAACTTAGTGCGTATAGTTATTGACTCTACTCAAGTCCCACGTGAGAAGCATGTTACTGAAGAACAGGCGCTACATGGTGGTGAAGAGTATGAGTTAGTGGGTTGTTTTAAAGAAGTCCCTCAAGGTTTTACGGCTATTGGTAAGGTTGAGGGCGGTGCTATTGGGGTTTTTGACCTGAATACTGGGCGGAAGTATGACCCACAGCTGGGTTTTCAGCATTTCTAGAGCTGTCCTGAAAGCCCGATAGCGTTGTTGCGCAGCGGGCTCAGCATCCTCATTGACGAGATAAGTCAACTGCGGTGCTTCGCCCTTGCGCGCCTAGCTCTCAGGCTTCCATGGCAGCTCTAGTCTAATTATAATTAAATTATAAATACTAAAACCTTTTATATCTATACCTATTCCTCGCTATAATTATCTGTGACTGCGATGGGGATTGCGACCGGGACATTACCTTACGGACTGCCGAATTCGGGGCCTTTTACTGCGACCAAAGGGCCTGCGCACAGAGAAGCGTATCCTTTTACTGAATCTTCGACGCCGCAGCAAGACAATTCTAAGAACAAAGCCCAAACGACCGCTTACGGAAAACCGAAGCGGTCTTTTTTTGTTGGTGCTTGTCAAGATTTAGTCAAAACTTTTTCGCGAGTAATTTGGGGTGGCATGCTTAATGATAGTTTCAACACCATTCTAAAAGACAAGAAAGCACATTTAACTGGTGCTGTGCATTCTAATTTTATGGAGGGCTTTGGTAGCAGACTGGGAGCTGATTTAGTAGGTGCATTAACAGAGCGTATGTTTAATGGTGAGACAAGTTTTTTTGGCATGTCCTTACCTAAGTTACCTGGTGAAATTTCTTCACAAATCTCGACGAATATTTGGGTTAAGGGTTGGCGTTTGATTACCAGTAAATTTAACCAAAATCGCCGTACTACCGAATCAGACAAGAGCTCAGAGATGCAAAAATACAGAGAATATTTTTCCAAATTACCTTGGGTTAAGTTTGTTAATACTGCTAATAAGATGTTTAATAAACATCTAAAACCTCTTCTAGAGAAGGTCTCGAGTGCTATTTTTGGTGTGCGGGAAGGTGGGCTTTATAAGGATGCTGAGGGTAAGGTTCAGAGAGCACCAGCTTTAGTTAATTGGAAAAGATTAATAGCCGTAGGTTTGGGATCATTAGGGCTAACAGCATTTTTGCCTAAAGACACTCAAGCTTTTGGATATAGTGGAGTTCATAATGCCAAGGGTGGATTCTTAAGTGTTTTCAGAATGATATCTTCGATAGGTTTGACACTTGCTGGTCGTCTTGAAGGTCAAACGTT
>JAYVUR010000244.1:0-2033 GCA_043787715.1 Candidatus Melainabacteria bacterium | reverse complement strand
GCCACAGCAAGACCTGCACCGATAGCTGCTGCCATCGGTTCTTCGATTAGATAGACTGCACCAGCACCTGCGTTCTCCGCTGCTTCGCGCACAGCTCTACGCTCAACTTCAGTAATACCACTTGGAATACCAATAGCGATGCGCGGCTTATTAAGTGGACGAAAACCACCACGACCGTTAGCTTTCTCGAGGAAATATCTCAGCATCATTTCTGCGTGACGGAAATCAGCAATCACACCATCACGAAGTGGACGCGTTGCAATAATATGAGCAGGGGTACGGCCAATCATGGCGCGCGCTTCTTCGCCGACAGCTATGACATCACCGTTGTCGCGATTAACAGCGACTACACTCGGCTCCCTTAAAATAATCCCCCCATCTGAGGTGCAAACCAAAGTATTAGCGGTACCGAGATCGATACCTATATTACGTGACAAATTTCCAAACCAACCCATGCGCCTAATTCTAAAATAGTCAAGCGGATTTTTGCCCAAAAAGTTATATATATTAACAAGTTTTAAGTATCGTACCTTGGGGAGGGTATGATGGGCTGTGGTGAAAGTTTTAGCCACTCCATAGCTTAACTGAGGGTAGGCATGCTATTATTTTATCTGAAATTATGAGCACACAATTATCTACCCCCCCCCCGTTTCACTGCCGCTAAATTGTAAGAGGTCAGAACACCGCATATCAAAAGCAGGTCAAAAAAGATTGCTAGAGCAGATATTTAGTCAAGGTGGCTGGACAAGTACTCGTGTCATTCCTCTTCGTGATCCGGAGTCGCCACCTTATTCCCTAACTATAGGATTTGATAATAATAAATTATATGCTCAGATTGAACCACTGATAGGAGGAGCTACACAAATAAGAGCTGTAGAATTTGAAATCCCAGCAGCTGAGTTTGCTCAAATTACTGCTCTTAAAGATGAAGAGCCAGAGAAAGCTTTTGCAATTTTGATATCCTATTTCAATCCTTTGTTTGATGCTGCTCAGGCTGCAGGGGTAGCTCTTACTGTAAATGCTCTTACGCGTGTTTCTTCGAATGCCCACAAAATGAAACCCGTAGCTGAAGTTCTACGCGAACTTGAACGTGAGATGGCACGCGTGTGGCATCAAGCTTAGCCCATGCTAAAGTAATCCACTGTGACTTTGCGTCAAGACTTAGCATCTAATAAGTTCATATTCACTGCTGAACTCAACCCGCCTAAGGCGGCGGATATCAGCACTCTACTTGAGCGCGCGCGTCCGCTGAAGGGTCTAGTTTCGGCGATTAATATTACTGATAATTCTGGTGCCAGCATGAAGATGGCATCGCTGCCAGTTAGCTATTTGATGCAGCGTGAAACCGGCGTTGAAGCGATATGGCAGATGACTTGCCGTGATAGGAATCGTCTTGCACTCCAATCTGATTTACTTGGCGGCTGGGCTTTGGGGCTGCGTAACATACTTATACTAAGTGGTGATCCGCCAGACAAGGGTGATGCGCCGACTACTAAGGGCTGCTTCGATTTGAAGAGTGATGAGCTGCTAACGGCAGTGGCGAAGCTGCGTAAGGGTAAGGATTTTGATGATAATAATTTAGATCAGGGGATTGCTTCGCTGTCTCAGACAGCTCGCAATGACGAGCAGGGCATAGTAGATTACTGCGCCGCCGCCGCCGCGCACCCGGGCGCACCAGATCTTAAAGCTCAAGCTGAAACTATGCAACGCCGCCTAGAGGCTGGCGCTGAGTTTTTTCAGACTCAAATAGTTTTCGATATAGATCAATTAAAGCGTTTTGCGGATTCTATTCCTGAGTCGCTCGCTAAGAGAACACTAGTTGGTATTACTCCTTTGAAAACTCTTGGACAAGCGAATTTTATTAACAAGAATATTTGGGGTGTAAATATTCCTGAAGCATATATAGCAGCGATGACAGCTGCGATAGGCTCTGATGATGCTAAATCACCAGCTGCTCTTAAGCGCCAGCATGAGGCTGGACTTGAGATTGCGCAAACTATAGTTAAAGAAATTCGCAAGCTGCCGTTTAAGGG
>JAYVUR010000243.1:0-3711 GCA_043787715.1 Candidatus Melainabacteria bacterium | reverse complement strand
CCATGGTTTTGTTGTTGACTATATTAATTTTCTTTTTGTGGATTTTGCGGTATTTAATATTGCTGATATTGCGCTTAATATTGGTGCGGCGTTATTAATAGTTGATTTATTCAGACGGGAGCCTAATGTTAATTAAGGTTGATGAATCATGCTTGGAGGCTTATGCTGATTTGCGTTTGGATAAATTCTTGCAGCAATACCTTGCAGCGCTTACGCCGATTAGCTCTCCTTCGCGCACATATCTGCAGGATTTAATTAAATCTGGCTCTGTTTTGGTTAATACTAAGCCAGTGAAAGCTAGTTATAGTTTGGAACTCGATGATGAAGTTGAGATTAACATTCCTGAAGCTAGAGAGCTTGAAATTGCGGCAGAGAACATCCCGCTTGATATTGTTTATGAGGATGATGATCTGCTCGTGGTTAATAAGCCAATTAATATGATTACGCATCCAGCTCCTGGAGTAGACTCTGGCACTCTTGTTAATGCGCTGTTGTATCATCTCGGTCAGAGTAGGGCGACCGCGCTTGGCTTAGCTCAAGGCATTGCCCGGTCGCCCCTTAGTATCAATGGTGTCTTTCGCCCCGGTATAGTACAGAGGCTGGATAAGGATACCAGCGGACTAATGGTAGTAGCGAAGAATGATCTGGCGCAACGTTCACTAACCGAACAAATCCAAAGCCGCAAGCTTGAGCGTCGATATTTAGCTCTCGTCGAAGGTAATATCCGTACTGATACTGGCAAGATTAATTTCCCTATTGGTAGGCATCCAGTGCACAGACAGCGCATGGCCGTACTTACTGAGATTGGACAAAAATCACGGCACGCCCTCACTTACTACACTGTAGTTGAACGTTATAAGTTTAAAAATCTGTTTTTTACTTTGCTTGAATGCAAGCTTGATACGGGTCGAACCCACCAAATCCGCGTGCATCTATCGCATCTTAAACATCCTATTATTGGTGATTATAATTATGGCGCTAGTCATAAGTTTTTTAGGGCTGATAGGCCGATGTTACATTCTTATAGTATTAAATTTGAGCATCCTGGCAGTCATCAGGGGCTTGCTTTTGAGAGGCAGCCACCACCTGATATGGAGAGGATATTAGATATTCTTCGCGAGCAGAATGAGCTTGTATAATAGACTTAGTGACTAAGGTTTTACATATAGGTATCATCGCGCCTGCTGGTGCTCTTGCTGATAACGGTAGTGATGCTCAGCGTGAAGCGGCAGCAAGAGCCGCTGCTGGTCTTGATTACTTAACTGGGCTTGGTTGTAAGGTTACGCTAGCAGCTAATATTCGTTTAGAGAAATCTAACACTGCTCAATTACTTTATACCAGTGTTAGTGCAGATGGACTTAACACCGCAGGTACGGTAGAAGAGCGTCTTAAGGCTGTGCATGAGATTTATGCTAATCCTGAGATAGATATAGTGCTGTCGCTGCGTGGTGGCTACGGTTCTATGCAGCTGCTTGAGCAGCTTGATTACTCTCTTATTCGCAAATCCAAAAAACCATTACTTGGTTATAGCGACCTAACTGCTATGTTTATGGCTTTTGCGGCTAAATCGAAGCAGCGCAGTTATCATAGTCCTATGCTTTATGAACTTAGTACTATGTCGCAATTAACAGCAGCTAGTTTTAAGGATCTTATTGAACTTTTATCTAAGCGCAATAAATCTTTGCCGCGTATTAGAGATTTTGAGCAGAACCCAGTCTCTATGAAGATCCCCAAGAAGGCGCGTATATTAGGTGGTAATCTCTCCTTGATCGCTGCACTTGCTGGTTCTAAATATTTACCCAAGTTCAAGGGCGCATATCTTCTTATAGAAGATTGTAACGAGCCTTCTTATAAGATTGATAGAATGTTTGAACAGCTTAGATTAGCTGGAGTGTTTAGGGGCTTGCGCGGTATTTTGGTTGGTGCGCCGCGTGATGCTGATATTAGTTACAGAGTGCTTGAAGAGATTAGAGCTAGCGCTAAGATTCCGCTACTCAGAGGCGTGCAAGTCGGGCATGGTCCTATTAACGTCTGTCTCCCTATTAATTAGTGCGTATCAATAAATATTTAGCTCAACGAGGAATTGCTTCTAGGCGAAGTATTGACGAGCTTGTGCTCAAGGGTAGAATTAAAGTTAATGGAGATATAATTGAACTTGGCTATAAGCTTGTCGCTGGCGATATTATAGAGCTTGATGCTAAGTCTTATGCTTACAGTGAAGAAACGCCATCGCTATTATATATAGCGCTTAATAAACCAGAGGGCATTAGTTCTACTTGCGCTAGTGATGATCCGGATAATATTATTGATTTTTTGATGCAACGCGACCTTGATGGGTTGCTTCGCCAGCGCGCTTCTGGCAATGACAATCTGCGGCTATATCCAGTTGGTCGTCTTGATAAATACTCAGAAGGCCTTATTATTCTAACTAATGATGGAGACTTGGCTAATATTCTTACCCATCCAAGCTTCAAGCATGAGAAAGAATATCTAGTAGAATTAAAAAATAATATTAGCGAAGAGTTCCTTGGACAATTCTCTAATGGTATAGAGATAGAGCTGGACGATGGTAGCCGTGAGATAACAAGACCTTGTCAAGTGCAGCAAATTAGCGTGCGTGAGTTTAAGGTGATATTGAGACAAGGTCTCAATAGGCAGATACGGCGTATGGCTGAGGCTTTGGCTAATCCAGTCGCCAGGCTTATAAGACTGCGGGTAGCTAAGCTTGAACTAGGCAATCTTCAAACAGGAGAGTTTAAGCTTATTAACTATGATGATATTATTTGATAGTTGCTATGGAGTTTAATCGCAAGCAGATAATTATGATTTTTTGGGCAGTTTTGGCTGCTCTGGTGCTTTTACCTTTTGCTTTTAGGTTATCACTTTCTTTGGTGAATACAGTTTTTGGTAGACCAGATCTTTCTATGCTTGAAGACTACCGGCCTATAGGTAGCATTGAGATTTATGATTTTGAGGATAATTTTGTTGGTGTTTTGCAAGGTAAGGAAGATAGACAAGTAGTTAAGCTTGGTCAAATCTCCACTTATATGAAGCAGTCGATACTAGCGGCTGAAGACAATGATTTCTTTCATCATAAGGGTTTTAGTATTATGGGCTTGTTTAGAGCGGTTACTAACAACCTTATGGCGGGACGAATAGTTCAGGGTGGTAGTACTCTTACTCAGCAGATGGTTAAGAACCTCTTTATTAATGAGGATGAACGTTACAAGCGCACCTTTACTCGTAAAATCCGTGAATTGCTTATAGCAATTGAGGTTGAAGATAGGTACGACAAGGAAAAAATCCTTGAAATCTATCTTAATCAAGTTTATTTTGGTAACAGAGCTTATGGTATTGAACGAGCAGCACAAAGATATTTTAGTAAAGCTGCTAGCAGGTTGACTTTGCTCGAGTCGACCTATCTTGCTGGCTTGTTAACAGCACCAAGTTATTTATCTACTCACTTTAAGGAAGCTCACAAGCGTCAACTTTATGTCTTAGAGCAGATGTATAAGCATGGATATATTACTGAGAAAGAATATAATGCCGCTATTAAAGCTAAGATGACTTTTACCCCCGGTGGTGGTAATTTATCTAAGTATCCTTATTATTTCAGCTATGTAGAGCAAGAATTGCGCAAACGCTTTAGCTCAGAGGATTTGCGTAAGACAGGACTTAAGGTCTACACTGGGCTTGATCCTGTGGCTCAGG
>JAYVUR010000242.1:0-5437 GCA_043787715.1 Candidatus Melainabacteria bacterium | reverse complement strand
TCAACCGCGGGTACATGAATATTTGGTGGTTTATTTCTACCTAAAAATTTATCGAAGAATCCCCGCTTAGTAGCTGCAGGAGGCACCGTAGCAGCCGTTGGCTTAGGTAGCGTTGGCGCTCCAGCAAGAAGATTCTGCATTATCCCCGCCCCCCAATATTATTCTCTGACCACAAGCTGCGCATAAAATCCTCGTATTATTCTTGTTCGGCTTATCTGAATTTTGCAGTCCCAGACTTACCAGCCATAATAATACAACAATACATGTTATTTCCGCAAGGGCTGTTTTATTAATTTTTGGCCGTTTTAGGGGGCTAAAGATGACGGTACAATAAAATCTGCGCCCCGGCGCATACAATGCCCAAAAAACAAATTATCCTAGCTCTAATAGCAGCTCTTAGTCTTAGTGGCGTTATGGCTTTGCCTAAGGCTGAAGAACCAGCAGCGCTGAAGGAAGAATACCCAGATATTCCACCTAAAATACTTTATGACCGAGTCTGGAAACTATTGAAGAATGACTATGTCGATCAAACTTTTAATCATCAAGATTGGGAGATTTGGCGCCATCGTTATGACGACTACCTTATTAGTCGTGATGATGCTACTAAAGCTATCGAAACCATGACTGCTAGTCTTGGTGATAGATACACGCGCTTCCTCGATCGCAAGGCTTTTGAAGAAGAAAAAGAATCTATCGAAGCTGAACTTACTGGCGTAGGAATACAGATAGGGCTCGATAAATCTCAGCGCGTGGTAATTATTGCGCCGATCGAAGGTACTCCTGGTTCTAAAGCTGACCTTAGACCTAATGATCTTATACTTGAAATTGATGGTAAAAACACCTCTGGGCTTTCGATAGAAGAAGCTGCCAAACGCATACGCGGACCGGTGGATAGCAGTGTGACACTGACTATTAAACGCAGTGATGCCAAAAAGTTTAAAGTAACTATAGTGCGCGCAGTAATTCCTATTAAATCTATTCCTGACGGACAGGCGAAAGTCATCTTCGATGATGTTGCTTACATCAGGCTAAGTACTTTTATATCTAAAGATACAGTCCAAGAATTGATAGATGCGATGGCGACTCTTGAGCCTGTCAGCAAAGGTTATATTATTGATTTACGTAATAATCCGGGCGGCTTATTAAATAACGCCATGATTATTTCTGACATGTTCCTTGGTGATGAAGTGATAGTAAGCACTGTCAATAAGGATGATTACGTTAGTTCCTATACTTCGCGTGAGTCTGTAACTTGTGATAAGCCAGTAGTGCTGCTAATTAATAGCAACAGTGCTAGTGCTAGTGAAATCTTCAGTGGAGCCATGAGAGACAATGGTAGAGCGGACTTGGTAGGGATGAAGTCTTACGGTAAAGGACTGGTACAGGCTATTAATAAACTGGGTGATGGTAGTGGTATTAATGTCACCATCGCAAGATACTTAACACCGAATAAAACTGACATCAATAAGAAGGGCATTAAACCAGATCACGAAGTCAAACTTAACAAAGTAGATTACGAAGAAGGACGCGGACCTTGGTTCTTCGATCCTAATGTGCCATTCGGTACACGCAAGCCTGAAGATGGACAAGATCGGCAATTAATGAAGGCTGTTGAGGTGCTTAAGGCTAAATACACAGACGCTAAACCAGTGCCTGAGGAGATAACAACTAAACTCGTTGAGCTCGACAAAAAACTTGCTGAAGCGAAAGTGAAGGCTAAGGCGAAGAAAGAAAAAGATAAGGATAAAGCAAAAGCTAAGTAATGACGAAACTAGGGCAATATTGGACTTAGCTTCAAACCTGCATCTTCCGGGAAACCCATCACAATATTCATATTTTGCACTGCTTGTCCTGCAGCGCCTTTAATGAGGTTATCAATCACGCTAGTAACCGTGATTTGATTATTACGCTTATCAAGTTCGACTTGAATTAAAGCACGATTAGTGCCAAGTACCCATTTGGTTTGTGGCTGAACGCCACTAGCAAGCAATTCGACGAAAGGTTCTTTAGTATAAGCTTGAGCAAAAATCTTACGCAACGATTCAAGACTAGTCTTGGAATTAAGCCTGATATAACAAGTCGCCAGCAAACCTCGAGTCATCGGTACCAAGTGCGGTGAAAAACTAATAGTGAGTTTAGTCTTAAGTAATTCTGACCAGAAAGCTTCAAGCTCTGGAACATGTCGATGCTGACCTGCTAGCTTGTAAGCGGAGATGTTCTCGTTAATCTCAGCGTAAAGCTGCTCAGTGGCGGCTTTACGCCCAGCACCACTAATGCCCGACTTGGCATCGATAATAATACTATTCAAATCAAGCTTAATAAATCCGCGCTTATGCGCTAGCAATAATGGTGTCAGAGCAAGAATGCTCGCGGTAGTATAGCAACCGGGATTAGCAATTACACCTTTAGTCTTAGCTATTTCAAGTCGCTTAAATTCAGCTAAAGCGTAAATAGATTTAGCATTAAGGTTAGTATCCTTACGTTTAAAATCATAAGCCTTCTCATAAATCTTAAGATCGCGCAACCTATAATCAGCACTAAGGTCTATCACCTTAACACCAGCACTAATCAATGCTGGTGCATATTTGTGAGCAATACCATTAGGCGTAGCGAAAAATACTATATCTGATTTCTTCAGCAATGCTAGAGATGACTTAGAACAAGTCAAATCCAGAAGTCCTGTGAATGCTGGATATACACTAGAGAACTTACGCCCAGCGTAATTCTCGCTAATAAGACTTTGGATCTGCAGTTGCGGGTGTTGCAAAAGCAGCTCAGCGAGCACTAGACCAGTGTAGCCTGTGGCTCCAACTATACTGGCTTTGAGTTTTTTAGTGGGCATATAAGACCATTATACTAGTCAATTTTAAATCAAAAAGACTGGCACGGCTGCCATCCCTGCCCACTTGTTTTATGCTGGGTTCGCTCTTTGGTTAATGCACTCTTGTTTACAGCGCAAAAACGTGACGAACGTCACGTTTTTGCTACGCTCGGGGCAGGGCGCGCGCCGTGCACGCAAAACCATAAATAGCTAAGCCAACAAATTAGCCTTAAAATATAAGATAGTGACCGACAAAAACAAACGCGCATTATGGTACCTTAGGCTCGCTCATCTCTGCAACGATCTCTATGCTGAGTTTATGCCAACTATTATGCCTGTGCTAATTCGTAAGTTTGGGCTTAGTCTTAGCCTTGCTGGATTTTATGGGAATTTTATTGCCTTATTAAGTTCGTTCTTGCAACCATTATTCGGCGTGATCTCAGATCACAAAGGTACAAGATTCTTCGCCATACTAGGACCTTTCTTAGTCGCTTTAAGTGTTAGCTCTATAGGTTTCATTACCAGCCCTAATCAAATAATCCCTTTACTTATGCTTGCCGCTATTGGTACTGCCAGCTTCCACCCACCAGCAGCTGGACTCACCGGACACTTCAGCAATCATGGCGTCAAACATGAACATTCGATATCCATGTTTATCATCGCAGGTACTATTGGTGCTTCATTGAGCCCCTTACTGGTTTATTTACTGACTGGCACTAGTCAAGATTTAACTAAGTTAATTTGGGCTTTGCCTTTCGGCGTGATTGGCAGTCTTGGTATAGCACTGGGCGTGCCAAGTATTAGCGCTGCCAAGCGACAGCAACGTAAGTTTAGGTGGCGTAAATGGCGTAGTCGTCTCAGCCCACTACTTAAACTAATTCTATTAGTAATTTTTAGATCTTCAGTAGTCATGGCATTTTTGACTTTTATGCCTGAGTTTTTTTATCGCATTCAAGAAAGTCATGGCAAACAAGATCTACTCTTAGGAGCTATTAGTGTTTTTCTTTTCACTGGCTCTGGTTCGATTGGCGGACTATTAGGTGGCATCTTAAGTAAGCGTTATGGCGTTGAAAGAATAATATTTGTCAGTTTTATATTATCCTTGCCGCTGATTTGGTTATTCTTCAGTAATAATTCGATATTCTTGCTCATTCCAATAGGCATCACTATCAATCTTAGTCAAGCTCTCACCGTTAGCTTGCCGCAAAGACTTATTCCGGAGAACTCTTCTACCGTTAGCAGTCTAATTATGGGATTAGGCTGGGGTTTTGCTATATTATTAATGCCGCTACTTGGTTATTTTGCTGATATGTTAGGACTCAATTACGCACTGCAGTTTCATTCATTATTATTTGCAGCTCTTGCTGCTCTAGTCAGCCTTTGGCTTAAAGCCGATTTTGCGCGTAAAAAATTATTTCAATTAGCCTTAGTGTTATTAGTGGTTATGACCTTGCCCGCAAGTGCAGCTAAGCGCACTCTTATAAGCGGGGCGACGGTGAATGCCGGCAGCCTAGTACTTAGCCACGATAGCAAGCTAGATCTCCAATTCAAAAAGACTACTATGGCGCAACCAGCTAGACTAATCTTCGATATACTCAACAGTGATCTTGGTGCTAAAGGTCCACAAAAATTCACGGCACCAGCTGCCGGCATCAAGGAACTGCGCGTAGCACAATTCTCCCCTTCTACAGTAAGAGTAGTGATAGAAGGCAGTACTAGTGCCGCTTTGCAAGCAGTACGCATAGAGAATGTCGGGCAGAATTTATATTTTAAGTTCAATCCAGAAGACGCTAATATTCAAGAAACCAGCCTTAGTG
Source organism: Candidatus Melainabacteria bacterium (assembly GCA_043787715.1). GTDB lineage: Bacteria > Cyanobacteriota > Vampirovibrionia > LMEP-6097 > LMEP-6097 > CAYUFH01. The sequence goes on along the minus strand of JAYVUR010000242.1, from coordinate 799 downwards.
CTGCTGGGGATTTAGTAATTAGAACTAGCACCGCAGTTAATGTTAGAACTGCGCATGAAAACGCACCGAATAGATTAGTAGTAGATATAGTAGGCGCTGTTATTAGCGATCCTAATATCAAAAAATTATTTGATAATGCTGGCGAACAAATTAAAATAGCGCAGTTAGACAAAACTACAGTAAGAGTAGTATGTATCGGCGCTAGTAGTACCGAACGTACGGTTACACTTAGTGATGATCATAAGCTAATCACCATCAATGCCAAAACTGCTCCAGAAGAAGTCAAACTCAGTACTGATAAGGCTTACACTCTTAGTCTTATCGATCAAAGTGAATACGAATCTAATTTCGTTATAAAATCTTCTAAGGATATAACTTATAAATTTCTCAAACTGCATAACCCAGAGAGATTAGTTTTAGATCTTTATGGTATTGCTTATGACGCTAAACTGGTTGCTGCTAATTTTGTTAAGACCGCGCAAGTAACTGATCTGCGTTTCGGTATCGCAACGCTAGGTCGTCCGGTAACAAGAATAGTAATTGATCTAAGTGAAGAAGGACTAATAGAGGAGTTTAAAACTGGGGCGAGTAATAAAGAATTACTAATACGTGTTTATAAACTGAGCCCTGATAAAGCTAAAGATGGTGGCGAAGTGCCTAAAGCTAATAAAGCTCAAGGTGCCAAAGTAGTAGTGGATGCTGGTCACGGTGGTTATGACCCCGGTGCTATTTATGATGATAGGCAAGAAAAAGACATCACCTTACAAATCTCACGCAAAGTCAAACAGTATCTTGAAGA